>JBBSFO010000061.1:0-13428 GCA_038238655.1 Thermomicrobiales bacterium
CCGTTGGTGATTACGGAGAAAGTCGCGCGCGGGCAAGCACGCCTGGCGGCGGTAAGCGCCGAAAGCGCGTAGGAGAGGGGAACCAGTGGTAACGACAGCGCCGCAATTGACGGGCCACTATCACAACGCCGTTGGTCGCCGCAAGAGCGCCATCGCCCGTGTACGTCTCTATCCGGGCACGGGTGATGTCGTCGTGAACGGCAAGGATGTGCGCGACTACTTCGGCGGTCGTGAGTTGCATCAGATCACGATCAACACACCGCTCCGCATTACGAATACGGGCGACCGCTTCACCGTAAGTGTCAAAGTGGTCGGTGGCGGCGTGAGCGGACAGGCCGGAGCAATCCGACACGGCATCGCGCGGGCGCTCTGCCGTTTTGATCCCGAGATGCGCTCTGCCCTTAAGCGGGCAGGGCTCCTCACGCGCGACGCGCGGGTGAAGGAGCGCAAAAAGGTCGGGCTCAAGCGAGCACGCAAGGCGCCTCAGTACACTAAGCGCTAATCACGACCTCCAGAGCAAACAGAACACGCCGTTCCTTCATGGGAGCGGCGTGTTTCCATTCACGTACCCCATGGTGGCGGGTTATAGCCCGTCGCAAGGAATCAGCAGCTGAAGCCCGCCACCACATGGATTGAAACGATCGGTAAGCGTACCTAGAAGTCATTCTCCATCGGCGCGGGAGCGCGTTGCGTGGGGTGCGCTTCATTCGGGGCAGGATGTGTGACCGAGATGTGCTCGCGCACGAATGACACGGTATTCAATGCTCGCTCCCGCGCGCGCTCGAACCGCCACGAGGCGAGCGCGACGGGCGACAATTCGAGCGTCACGGCACCGCGATACTGCTTCGCTTTCAAGCGTTGCAGAAAGAGACCGAGTGGCAGAGTGCCCTGGCCCGGCAGCTGATGGTCGCGGGTGAGTGAGTTGAGGATACCCGAGGCAATCGCGGGCGGCTTATCGCGCCGGTCGCTGAAGTGAATGTTCGCTAATCGCGGAAATACCACATCGAGCGCGGAAACGATGTTCAACCCAAAGGACGCGGCATGGGACGTATCGAAGGTGATATCCAGTTCCCATTCCTCACAAACGCGATAAAGATTCTGAATACGATCGAGGAAGTCGAGCCGTGGGCGCGGTTGCATTGTGCCACGGTTTTCGATGGCGAGCCGCACGCCGCTTTTTTTGAGGGTGTCCGTCACATCGCCGACCAACTTAAAGAATGCACGACCCTGCTGCGTATGCAGCCCTGCTCCCCCTACTGCGTGCATCACCAACACGCGGCAACCGGGAATGCGGCGCGCATATTCAGCGGCAGCGATCATATCGGCATGAACGTGGCGACGGGCATCAACGAAGCGAATTGGCGGATGAACGGAGCGGATCGGCACCTGATGCACGTGGGCCGCATCAATGGCGAGTTCCGGCCCGGCGGATAACAGGCGATCGGTGAGCATCACTTCCAGTCCGTCCGCGCCCGCCTGTCGGGCGATGCTCGCGGCGTCACCAATACCGCGCGGTGTGAGACTGCCGGTCGAGAGGAGAATATCCATTGGTTATGCGCTCCGGCTATATGCTACTGGCTCCGCCCGTCCGGTGTGGGTCGGCACGTGCAGGATACTCCAAGTCTATCATTACGACTGCACGACAACAAGGTTTGCCGCGTCATTTCGGTGAATAATGTCGTGCCGAATTGATTGCGTGCGTTTGTTTTATTCGTGTGGTTGGTAGACAACCAATAATTGGTACGCTATACTGCGGCGAATCCCAAATAAGCGGTCTGACGGGGCAGGTCCAATCGAAAATTAGATGGAGTGAATGCGTGGCAATTGCTGTTGATGTGCGGAAGCGCAGTCGGATTAACACTCGCGGTGTGGTTTTTCGCTCACGGGTTCTCGGCTATCTCCTTCTCGCTCCAGCGATGATCTACATCATCGGCCTTGTCGGACTCCCATTCCTGTTGGCGCTCAAGTTCAGCCTCACGGACGCAACTGTCAGCAATCTCAATGGCGTTCGTGGCTTCATTGGCCTGGAAAACTTCACCGATCTTCTCAAGGATTCGACCTTCCTCGCGGCGCTGCGGAACACGATCTTTTATTCGGTCGTGACCGCGATCATCAACTCCATTCTCGGTACAACGCTCGCGTTCATCCTGCTTGCGAAGTTCCGTGGCAAGAAAATCGTCCGCTACCTCGTCCTCCTGCCGTGGACGATCCCGATTGCCCTGACCATTCAGGCGTGGAAGTGGATGTTTCACCCGCAGTACAGCGTCCTCAACTGGCTTGGCAAGCACTCGCACATTATTACCGCGCAGTACGGCATTCAATGGCTCGGCCAGCCGAAGCCGGCGATGGCGTCCATAATCATGACGAATGTTTGGCGCAATTTCCCCTTCTCGGCGGTCATTCTGCTCGCAGGGCTGACCTCGATTCCGCAGGACATCATTGATGCCGCCAGGATTGATGGGGCCAATTGGCTGACGCGCTATCGGAAAATCATCGTGCCGATGATTGCGCCGATCCTGTTCATCGGCCTGCTTTTCAATCTCGTCTTCAACTTTACCGACCTCACCATCGTCTACCTACTCACGCAGGGCGGCCCGGGGAACGCGACGGAGGTGCTGGCGAGTTACGCATTCAAGGTTGGTATCGCGTCCGGCCAACTGGGCAAGGGTGCGGCGGTGACGCTCTTCCTCTTTCCGGTATTGCTCTTGTTTTCCGTCGTCTTTCTCCGCCAACTGCGCAAAAGGGAGCTGTAGCCGTGGCTGTACGCGAGGGATTCGCGCCGCTATCGCCTGTGCATGACACCACGGAACAACGAACAGTGCCGGTGACCGCCGGTGATGTTCTCCGCCGGGTCTTGTTTCTGTTTGGCATCCTCCTTTTCGTCGTGATCGCCATCTTTCCGGTTTATTACATGGTTATCACGACCTTCAAGACGAACGACGATCTGTATAACCTCGCACATTTCCCGCTCTGGTTCACGGATCAGCCGACATTCGGGCATGTGCAGTATCTTTTCCAGAAAACGCAGTTTACCCACTGGTTGATCAACTCCTACGGTATTGCCCTCGGAACGGTCGTGATTACCGTGTTCGCGGCGGTCCCGGCCGGTTACGCACTTGCACGCCTGAATCTTCCCGGCGCGGGCGCGCTCTCCATCGGCATTTTCCTCACCTACCTTGTGCCGCCGTCGCTCTTGTTCATCCCACTCTCGCAGGTCGTCGCGCGGTTGCATCTGACCGATAATGTCTGGGCGCTCGTTATCATCTATCCGACGTTCACCATCCCCTTCTGTACGTGGCTGATGATGGGGTTTTTCAAGACGATCCCCTTCGATATCGAGGAAGCCGCGCTGATTGACGGTTGCAACCGGATGCAGGCTATTCGTCGCGTCGTCTTGCCCCTCAGCCGCGCGGGCATTTTCTCGATCATGATGTTCGCCTTTACGCTGGCATTGCAGGAATTTATCTACGCGCTGACCTTCATTTCCACCAAAGAGAACAAGCCCGTTACACTCGGCGTCGTGACAGATCTGATCCGTGGTGATGTCTTTTATTGGGGCGAGTTGATGGCGGGCGGTATTATCGCCGGATTGCCGGTGGCGATCCTCTATAACTTCTTCCTCGACGATTTCATCTCCGGCATCACCGCCGGTTCGGTCAAGTAGCGGGTCATGACGCGCCGCTGTGGGCGGCGGCGTACCGGCGGGATGCGCGTGGAACATGGAGTGGGTCCGTAGCAGTGGAAGGAGGCACCGCGCGGGAATCTATCGGGCGAGCGGCACGCGCGGTCTCATGTGCCCACGATGCAAGGCTGCTGGCTGAGTCTCCGGCGGTGCGACGCCGTTGGAAGAGTGGTACGGGTAGATGCAGGAGGGAAGACGAATGGACGATCGTGATCTTCGACTGAAGCGCGTAGCGCTATCGCGCCGAGGTTTTCTTGGGGGCGCGGCGGCGGCAGCGGTGACGGCGATTCTGGCCGCGTGCGGCGGAAGTAGTGCGACTGATACGCCGAAAGCAGCGGGAGCGACTGCCGCACCGGCTGGCACAGCGTCGGCAACGACGGCTGCTGCGGCCGCTACCGCAACGAAAGCGCCCGCTGCTGCAACCACCACGACCGGCAGTGCCGCTGCCGGGGGCAGCGCGACGACTGCTCCGGCAGCGGGTGGGACGACCGCGACGACAGGTGATCCCAATGCCAAGTATGCCGGCCCGGTCATCGAGAAGGGTGGCACGCTCAAAATCCTGATGTGGGCGCACTACGTCCCGGCGTTCGATGAGTACTTCGACAAGTGGGCGACCGATTGGGGCACCAAGAACGGCCTCAAAGTGACGGTGGATCATGTGCCGACCAATACCGTCGTCACGAAAGCCTCAGCGGACGTTGCGATCAAGGGCGGTCACGACCTGACGCAGTTGCAGTTCCCGACGGACGCCCATCTGTTCGCCGAAAATCTCGTTGATGTCTCCGGTCCCGCCAAGTACCTCGAACAGAAGTATGGCGGCTACATTGACGCGGCGAAGCAGGTGGCGATGGTGGATGGTGTCTGGAAGAGCGTGCCAGATTTCGTTATCCCCTATCCCGGTATCTACCGCAAGGATTACTTCGATGCAGCGGGCGTCTCCAAGCCTGTTGATACCTGGGACGATCTGCTCAAAGCAGGTACCGCCCTCAAGAAGGGTGGTCACCCGGTTGGCCTCGCGATCAACCAGGGTTCGTTCGACTCGACCAGTCACATGACCTCGATCCTGCTCGGCTTCGGTGGCAAATGGATTGAGAAAGATGGCAAGACCATCGCGATCAACTCGCCGGAAACCAAGCAAGCGATCGAATACGTTGTGCAACTGACGAAGGACGCAATGACACCGGAAGTGCTTGGTTGGGATGACTCCGGCAACAACTTGCTGCTCGCCTCTGGTGCCGGGAGTTTCATCATGAACCCGATCAGTGCGTATCTTTCTTCCAAGAAGGAGATCCAGGATAACTGCCTCTTCTCCTTGCCGCCCGCCGGGCCGAAGGGTCGCTTCATGGTCGCGTCCGGCCCCTACAGTTGGGGTGTCTGGAACTGGTCGAAGCAGCAGGGAGCGGCGCAACAATTGATCGTTGACCATATGGATGACTGGCTGAACGGTCAGAAGGCAAATCAGGGGTACGAATTGCCGACGACCAATGCCTGGCTGAAAAAGCCGATGCCGGTGCTCAGCGATGTGCCGAAGTTCGGCATTCTTCAGGACACGATCAACGATCAAAGCACCGTGATCTTCGGCTACCCCGGCCCGCCAGATACCAAAGCCGCACAGGTCAACAACACATATCTGATCTCGCAGATGATGGCGAAGGCCGTCAACGGGACGAAGACGGAAGACGCGATTAAGTTCGCCGAAGACCAACTGAAGACGATCTACAAGTAAGGGAAACCTCACCCCGACCCCTCTCTATTACGATGGAGAGGGGTGATTCGCCCGTGATGCCGTGGCGTATTCCATATACCTTGATCTCACGAAGGTCGCTCCCCTCTCCATTGCGATGGAGAGGGGTCGGGGTGAGGTTCGTCAGTCGCCTTTGCCCTTCCCCTTGTCTTTGCCTTTTCCGTTGCCGTTCCCATTGCCATGCTGATCGTTCTGAACGACAACGGGTGTGGCGCGTGCCGGGGCGGCAACGACCGGAGCGGATGGTGGCAGTGCCGCAGGCGGCGCACCAGTCGGTGGAACGACTGTCGGTGGCACTGCAGTAGGTGGTGACTCGGTCGGCGGCGCGCTGGTCGGTAGGGATTTAGTGGCGAGGGGAGTAGGAGTCGGCAGGCCCGGCGGCGCAGTCGCGACGACGGATTGTTCGGTAGGCGCGGCGATACTTCCAATTGCCGCCGCATCATGCCGATGCACGCCGATAAGGACTCCGGCCACGACCGCTACCAGGCCAAGAACGACGTAGAGCGCGGCAAATCGCCGTCCGCGCATTGTCTTCGGCAAAGGCGTTGTTGTCGTCGCGTCTTGCTCGTCTATCGTCGGTACGGAAGCCATTGGCAATCACTCCTGCGTCGTCTACCTAAACGGCTATGCAGGAGCGGTGCCATGCGCTGGGGCGTGGTTTGGAGCGCTACCCAGTGATACCGCCCTGGTCACCACCGTAATTCAGGCTGGCCTTCCACTCTTTGTCGAGGTCTTCAATGCTCTCCTTGAGCACTTTTTGCACGACCTGATCGTAGGAAAGTTCCTCCCTGAAGGCCGAAACGAGCGCGCCGATGTACTTGCTCCCGTACGCAGTGATGATGAAATTGACGACGCTCTCGCTTTCCGCGTACGACAGGAGCGCCTGCTCCGCACTGAGCGGGAAGGGCGAATTGAGCGCGCGAATCGGGATCAACTTTCCATTGTCGGCGGCGTCCCGTACCAGCGGTCGGAACCGGACATCCGGCGTCTCCTGATTATGTACCGCCAGCCCTTCGTCGAGCCAGAGCGGCGGATGATTGTAGGGATTGAGGCTCGCCTGATACACGACCATGTGACTCATCTCGTGCGGGATGATCCGGCGAACCTCCGACGCAGACGACCGACCGGGGGCAATCGCCGCGTGAATGATGCCAAGTTCGGTGGATGCGCCGCCGCCAATCCATTCCGCGCTATTCGGTGGCAGGGCGACGCGGAGATCGCGTGCATTGGCGTAGATGAGGATACGGATCTGACGGTCGCTTGTCACATTGTAATTCTTCTTCAGCGTATCGGCGGCGCGTGTCGCGGTGTCAATCGCGTCCTGCCCGAAGGCGTCATCGCCGGTGTACCACCAGAGCGTGATCGGGCCGCTCGTCTTTTTCTTCCACTGCTGCTGATCGTCCATGTAAAAAAGCGTCGCGGGATCAGTCCTGAACTGCGTGCCGTCGCTCAATGTGAACGCCCAGCGGTACTCGATGTCGAGACCAGGTGCGAGGAAGTCGGTTTGTGTGTCGAGCGCGTAATCAAGCCCGATTCGCTGCCCACGTTCCACGGGCACGCGGATGCGTTTCGTCACCGGCGTGTTCGCAGCATGGTAGAGGAGGTTGACCGCCGTAATCTCGCCCGACAACGCATTCGCGTCGAGGTGAAAGGCGATGTTCTGCGGAAAATGCGGGGTTGCGGTGCTCGCGCTCATCATGACCGGCGCTGCTGCCGCGCCGATGGGCGACAGCACGGCGCTCGCGGGTGAGGCAAACAGGCAGAGCATCAACGGCAGAATGAAGATGCGTCGGCGACTCATGCTGCGTCCTCGTCTCCCGCTGCGGGGGTATCGCCCATATGCCAGCGCAAATAGGCATTCATGAATCCGTCTATCTCACCATTCAACACCGCTTGGGTGTTCGATGTTTCGTAGCCACTCCGCGTATCCTTCACCATGTTGTACGGATGCAGGACATACGAGCGGATCGCGTTGCCCCAGCCCGCCGCGACATGCTCGCCTTTCAGGGCGGATTGTTCTTCCGCCCGCTCCGCTTCCCGCCGTTCGAGGAGCCGTGCACGGAGAATCTTCATCGCCGTCTCGCGGTTCTGCCCCTGTGAGCGTTCGTTCTGGCAGGTGACGACAATCCCGCTTGGCATGTGCGTGATGCGGATCGCGCTGCTCGTCTTGTTGACGTGCTGACCACCCGCGCCCGATGCCCGATAGGTGTCTACGCGAATATCATCATCATTGATGACGATTTCCGTGTCGTCCTCGATTTCGGGCAGCACTTCCACCAGCGCGAACGAGGTGTGTCGCCGCTTGCTCGCGTCGTACGGCGAGATGCGGACGAGGCGATGGACACCGCGCTCGGCCTTTGCGTAGCCATACGCGTAGTCGCCGCGAATCTCGATCGTCGCGCTTTTAATCCCCGCTTCTTCACCGTCCGTGAGATCCACTATGTCCGTCGCAAACCCACGCGTTTCGGCCCAGCGCAAGTACATCCGTAGCAACATATCGGCCCAGTCCTGCGACTCGGTGCCGCCTGCACCCGCATGAATGGCCAGAATCGCACTTGAGCCATCATGCGGCCCGGCGAGCATCAGATCGAATTCCATCTGGTCGAGCTGCTCGCGCAACGTCGCGACATCACCCTGGAGTTCCGCCACGATTGCCGCATCGGCGCGGGCGAGTTCGGCCATTTCGCATGCGTCAGCAATTTCTCCAGCGAGCGAGCGCCACGCGCTCACCTGATTTTGCAGATTGGTGAGCCGTTGCATCGCACGCTGTGCCTGCTGGGGATCATCCCAGAAGCCCTCGACGCCCGATTGTGCGGTCAATTCGCGAATCTGCGTTTCCTTGTTGGCGAGGTCAAAGACGCTCCTGGGCAACCTCAACACGGTCGCGGAGATCTTCGAGTGTGGACAGGATGTGTTCAAGCATTGGTCGTCCTCAGTTTGTACTCAATGGCGTGCGACGCGCCGTCGCGATTCCTGCTCGTAGTATAGCAAACCGCATAGATGATGTGCCTGGCGACGAACCTAACCCCCCGCGAAACGGTCGGGCGCAACACGTTCCCACGGCAGATCGTCCGCCTCACCACAGATCATCCGCGCGACGATCACGCCTGCAATGCAGCTCCACGGCGTGCCGTTCCCATTGAAACCGGCGGCGATAAAGAAGCCCGGCACCGCCGCGCAGGGTCCGATGAGTGGGCCGTAGTCCGGTGTGAAGCCCATCGTTCCCGCCCATGTGCGGACGACCGGCAGGGTGGCGAGTACCGGCATCGTGTCAGCTACATGCGCGGGGAAGCGACGGAGGATGTCATGCGAGTTCTGGCGGCTGTATGAGCCGATCCCCGGTTCGTCATATGCGCGACCGCCGCCGATGACAATTGAGCCGTGTGGCGTTTGCCGCCAGTAATGCACCGCGCGCTCGGCCCAGAAACCGAACGTCATCGGCAGCAGTGGCGGCACAGGCGCAGTGACGAGGATTTGCCCGCGTTGGGGCTGAATCGGTAGCGTCAGGCCGACCATTGCGGCGATTTCCGCTGCCCAGCCGTTCGTCGCATTGACAACGATGCGCGTCGAAATTGTGCCACCGTCCGTGTGAATGCTGCATACGCCCCGTGTGTCAGTGGTGATTCCGGTAACGGTCGTGCCGGTACAGATGTGCGCGCCGTGCTGCCGCGCCGCCCGTGCGAACGCATACGCCAACTGCATCGGCATCAGGTGGCCGCTTTCCGCGACGTACCGCGCGGCGAGGACGCGTGGGCCGAGCGCAGGGACACGACGGCGTGCCGCATCACCATCGAGCACATCAGCGTGCCAACCTGCCTGCCGAAGCGCCGCCGCGCCTGCTGCAAGGTCGGCAATCGCCTCCGGCTCTGTGACGATCTCCATGCCACCGCTATGGCGGAACTGGAAGTCAGCGTCAAGTTCCGTCTCCATCGCGTGCAGCATCGCAAAGTTGGCGACCGTAAACGGCAGGAATGCATCGGTATATCCCGCCGCCGGACTGACCTGGCCCGCGTTGCGGCCCGATGCGCCCCAGGCGATGTGTTCCTGCTCGATGAGCGTGACCGCGACGCCGCGTTTGGCGAGTTGATACGCGACGGAGCAACCGATAAAACCGCCGCCGACGACAACGACATCGCTCGACAGTGGCACAACGTGCGTTTTCTTGCATGGCGCGGTCATTATACATGCCCTTCTGTTGGCAAGAAGTTCAATGGGAGTGCGATTGTATCGCACTCCTGAGCATCCGTTCCGCTTGTGTTACACTTTGCCATAAGAAACGAGCCACGAGCGTGGTGCAGGTATGGACGTGAGTGAAGCCAATTTGACCGCATTGCCGCCACATTCCGACCCATCCAACGCGCATCCCATCGGGGATGTGGCCAATGAGGACGCAGCGTTATCCAGCCAGCGCGTAACGAATGATGCGTCGCGCGCTTTGTTCCATGCGCTCTATCCTTTCCCGCTCGATCCGTTTCAGGAAGACGCGATCCTTCTGCTCGAGCGCGGTGAATCGGTGATGGTTGCCGCGCCGACCGGGACGGGTAAGACGGTTGTCGCGGAATACGCCGTTCATGCCGCGTTCGCTCGCCATGCGCGCGTGATGTACACGACGCCGATCAAGGCGCTCTCCAATCAGAAATTCCGCGATCTCCGCGCGCGCTACGGCGATGCGGTCGGGTTGCTCACGGGCGATGTGAGCGTCAATCCCCGCGCGCCGATCCTCGTCATGACCACCGAGGTCGTGCGCAACATGCTCATCCAGTCGCCGTGGGAAATGGACACGGTGGACGCAATCATTTTCGATGAGATTCACTTCCTTGCCGACCCGGAACGTGGCACGACGTGGGAAGAGGCGATTATCCTTTGCCCCGAACATATCCAACTCGTCTGCCTTTCCGCGACCGTCTCGAACGCGCAGGAAATTGCCGCCTGGATCGGCCGGACGCACCGCCCAATTCAACTGATTACGCACGATGAGCGGGCCGTTCCGCTGGCGCTCTACTACTATCTTGATGGTGCCCTGAACCTTGTCATTGATCGCACCGGGCGGCAGGTGGCGGATTTCCCGGACATCGGCGGCGAGTATCGCCGCACCTATCGCGGCCAGTCGTGGGAGGAGGACGCGCTCGATATGCCGCAGGAGCGCGACGAGCCGACGCCGACCGAAATTGTCCAGGCGTTGCAGCGGCAAGAAATGCTCCCCGCGATTTACTTCCAGTTCAGCCGCAAGGATTGCGAGGCGTGGGCGCAGCATACGGCGTCGGCCGGGGTGGATTTCGCGACGGAGGGAAAAGCGGCGGCGATCGAGGCGATTGTCGAGGCGCATCTGCAGTTGCTCGCGGACGAAGACCGGCGACTGACACAGGTTGAGCAAATCGTTCGGCTGGCGCGGCGCGGTATTGGCTGCCACCACGCGGGGCTGTTGCCAATCCTGAAGCAGTTGATCGAAACGCTTTTTACCGCCGGACTCGTGGGCGTCGTGTATGCAACGGACACCCTCGCGCTCGGCGTGAATATGCCCGCCCGTACCTGTGTGATCGGCCGTCTCAGCAAGTGGGATGGCCGCCGTCGTCGGCCCTTGATCCCGAACGAATTTCAGCAAATGTCGGGGCGGGCGGGCCGTCGGGGGATGGACGCGCTCGGCCACGTTGTCGCTCCGTACAGCCCGCGCGTCTCGTTCGCGGAGATGTTGCAGATCGCGACCGGCCCGCTGCATCCGGTGCGTAGCGGGTTCTCGGTGCGCTACACCACCGTCTTAAACCTCTGGGACCCACCGGCGGGCGAGCGCGTGCGGCAATTGCTCAGTCAGAGTCTGCTGCAGTACCAAACGAATCGCCGCGTGCGCGACACCGAGATGGATTTGATGGCGCTCGAAGAGCGGATCGCTAATGTCTCGAAGGGCTGTCTGCTTGGCTATGAGGGCGGCGATGATCTGCTCGGGGAGTTCCGCGCGCTCGGGCGCGGCATCAAGCTGGCGGAGACGCAGGAGCGCCGCGCGCGGGAGGACGAGACGCGCGTCCTGATGATGACGGATGACCGGCCGTGGAAGGAGCCGACGCGTCATGTCTTGCGCCAAGTATTTCGCACTCTCCCGGTCGGCGCGATGATTCATGTCCGTGACAAGGGGTGGGGCGTCTATCTTGGTCGCCCCGCCGACGCGGCGCGTGCGGCGATTGGCCGCTTCCTTTTCGGGCTGGCCGATGCGGACGCACCGCTCTCGGTCGCGGTCGTCGGTGAGTACCGGCAGATTGATCATTTACCGACGCCGGACACGGCAATCGTGCTGCCGGAATCGCTGATCGCATTGCCGGAAACGATGGAGAACGTCGCAGCAGCGCAGACCGCCGCTACATGGAGTACGCTCCGGGCTGACGTGGCGGCCCTCAGCCTCCCCGATCTCGACGCGTGGCTTTCGGAATACCGGGCGGCCCGTCGCCTCGTGCAGCGGGAAGACCTCGAAGCGGCACGTGACGCGACGAGCACAGCGCACGAGGTCGTTGTTCGCCTTACCGAGCAGCAACAGGCGCACATCTGCGAGGCGTGCCCCGTTCGCGACGAACACCGGCGCAATCTCGGTGTGCTTGAACGACTCCTGCGCGAGCGTCAAAGCCTCGCCGACCGTGCCACCCAGGAGGCGCAGGCGGACGACGCGCAGACACGCAATTTGATTCGCGGCATTGCCGCAGTGCTGCACCAATTCGGCTATCTGCATCGGGGTTACACGACGCCGAAAGCGGATTTTCTGGCGGATATTTTTGACACGAACGGGCTGGTGATCGCGGAACTCGTTGATCGCGGCTGGCTCGATGCATTAGCGTCGGAAGATGTCGCGGAAGTCTTCTCGTGGTTCGCGTACGATCGGGACGCACGCTTCGAGAATACCTTCGAGTTACCACGCCATCTGACGTTGGTGCGCGAGCGTCTGGATGACTTAACACACGGTGTACTTGTCGCGGAACGCCGGGCCGGACTTGCGATTACAACGGGGTATCACCCGCTCTTCTACGGCGCGCTGCGAGCATGGTGCCGGGGTGCGGTGATGGAGCGTGTCGTCGAAAAGGTCGGCCTCAGCGAGGGCGATGTTGTGCTGGCATTCAACAAGTCGCTCGACATCATGCATCAGGTGCGGACGATGCTCCAGACGGTGCGCCCGGACAGCCCGCTCATCGAACAGTTGGCGCACGCCGAGCGACGAGTGCGGCGCGGCATCGTCGAGCAGTCGTACACCATCGGTATCATGCCCGTCATTGCTGCGCCGATTGCCGGTAGTGCGAAGTCATCGCTTGAAGGAGACAACTCGTGACCGTGCAGGTCGGTGTGACCGTATTGATCGTTGGTCTGCTGCTCGCGGCACTGCTCGCGGTCGTCGTTAGTCGGTGGGCGCTGAAAATGGATCGCCGGGCACGGCGGCGCAATCAAAAAGCGATCCGGCGGCGGCGTATCGGTGGCATTGACGAACGCTGATGCGTTACCACTCCGCCATTCACAATGCGACGAATCCTTGATCGGTAACGCGCGCCGCCGGGATCACGGAGAGTGCGAGAAATGAGAGCGCTGCGAAGGGCGCGGGGAGCGATGAGCCAAGCGCGCGCACCTGTGCGGACAGTCGTTCCAACTCGTCCGCGACGATGGCAGCGGGCCGGTCGGAAAGTAATCCGGCAATGGGCAGAGGCATCTGGCCTAGTAGGATACCGTCAACAACAAGCGCGAGGCCACCATCCATCGCTTCGACTGCGCGGACTGCGCGGGCCATATCGTCGTCGTTCGTCCCAGCGACGATGATGTTGTGCGCGTCGTGCGCGACGGACGACGCAATCGCCCCCGCACGTAGCCCAAGGCCGACAACCAACCCGACGCCGACATTACCGGTCGCGCGGTGCCGCTCGATGCAGGCCAGTTTGAGGATATCCCGGTCGGGATCGGCGTACACATACCCGTCGGTCACGCGCGGTGCGACACGCAGATGCTCGGTAACGATCTGACCGGGAACGATACCGACAGC
>JBBSFO010000062.1:0-13428 GCA_038238655.1 Thermomicrobiales bacterium
AAAGGAAGACGGGGGATGCGCTGGTGGCGGGAGCGAGCGACCGGGGTGATCGCGTTACGGCTGGCGATCCTCAATGACGAGTGGGATCAGCGCGTCTGCGAAACACACGCGGCCTGACCGATCACTTATGAGACGCTTCCCCAACTGGCGCGCGACTCGCGCCAGTGTTTGACAAAAACGCCTCCTCTGTACGATACTCCCTGCGGTACTTATTTTGCCCCATTTAGCATATCTGGAGGAGACTACTACGTCACTACATATTATTTCCGCACAAGAAATCAAGCAGCGCGGCATCGGCATTGTCGATGAGATGGTGAAGGAGGGACATGCGGTCCATGTCGTCGCGCGCAGTGTCCCCCGATATGTCATCCTCTCCGAGGAGCGATATGCCGAACTGATGGATGAGTTGAATGAGGCGACCGTGATCCAGACAAAGATCGCCCTCGACGAATATCACGCCGGTCTCGGTGTCCGCTACGAAAACGCGGAAGCATATCTTGCCGCTGTAAACGCGCGGGATGATGAATAGCCCATTGTGGGCGCTGATTGAGACCCCAGCCTATGCTCGGGCGCTCAGACGCTTTCTCCGCAAACACCCCGACCTGGGGCGAACGCATATGGACGTGATCCGTCTCCTATCACGCGACCCCCACGCCACTGCGTTGCGCCTCCATCCCTTGGGCGGAGAGTTAGCGGGACAGCACGCGGTCAGTGTCACCTACAATTATCGCACCACACTAACGCTGAAGATTGTCGAGCACGAGATTATTCTCTTGAACATTGGTAGCCATGACGAGGTTTATGGAAGTCATTGACAGGAAGAGATAAAGGTTGACAAGGTGATGGGAGGATCGCCGCAGCAGGGATGGAAGTGGCGACCAACCGCGCGAGGAGGAAGGTAATGGCCCTACAGACGGAGCAGGTGCGCGGTGAGCCGCGCTGGCAGACTCCCGGCCCGCAGCCGAACGGTTTGCAGGCGACGGACACGGGACTCTGGGTGATTGACCAGGAGAATCTCGATGTCTACCTGCTCGACTGGCAGGATGGGCATGTGCTGCGGCAGTTCCCGACCACAACGCACCATTCGAGCGGCATCACGTTCGATGGCGAGGCGCTCTGGGTCGCCTCGACCTTCACGCCGATCGAACTGTTTCGCTACGCGCTCGACGGCACAGAACTCGCGCGGGTGCCAACGCCGGGTGCGGGCAAGAGCGGCGCGCACGGGCTGGAATGGATTGACGGCAAACTCTGGGTGACGGTGCCGCCCGCCGCGACGACCTACGAACTCGACCCGTCGAGCGGCGCGATCCTGCGGCAGTTCCCCGCGCCGGGCAACCGGCCGCATGGATTGGCGTGGGATGGTGCATTGCTCTGGGTCGCCGAGACGACGCACCGCACGATCACCGGCTACACGCTGGACGGCGACATTCGCCGCGTCCTCGCCATGGAACCCGGCCCCGATGCGGGTGCGAATCCGCATGGCCTGACCTACCACGACGGCCTGCTCTGGTACTGCGACGCCGAAACGCGCCTTGTCGGCACGATCGCGACCTGACAGAGCGGGAGCACGGGCTTTCCAGCCTGCGTCATGGTGATAATCAAAAAGGGCGCCCGCGAAAGGCACCCTTCGATGATGCGCGGCTGAGACTACGGCGATTACATTGACGTGAAGAGCGCGACCTGATTGCCCGTCGGATCAGTGAAGATGCCGAACCAGCCGACGGCCGGAATCTCCATCTTCGGCACGACCGTCTTACCGCCGAGCGATTCGGCCTTTGCCAGGCTCGCGTCAATGTCGTCGGTGGAGATATAGACGAGCACCCCACCAGCGTGGAGTTGGTATGCCCCGACCGATTCGCCAACCTGCGAGAAGCCGCCGCCGGGACCCTCCCCCGTCGCGAACGTCGCGTAGTTCATCTGCGGTATCGGTTGCACCTTCCAGCCGAACAGGCTCTCGTAGAACTTTCCCGATTCCTCTTGGTTATCCGTGGGAATGTCAACGTGGCAGATAAAGTGACCGGACATACAGCGACCCTCCTCGAACAGAAAAACGACCGTCCGTCGGGATGCAGGGGAAGGATGCGACGACCATAGAATAGAACATCTGTTCTTGTCTGTCAAGAGGATCGGTATGTTGCATTTCGGTGAACGAGTATTCTGTACGGACGTGCGGGATGCTCTTTCTTACATTCCGAGCCAGGTACGCAGTTGCTCGGTATGCTCCCCATAGTGTCCGGCGACGGCGGTGAGCCACGACGCATAGCGGGGGGTCGCCGCGCGGTCTGCGGTAGAAACGTTGGCGAGCGAGGCAGCGAAGGTCATGTTGGCGCGCCGCAATTCGTCGAGCGTCTCGTCCCACGACTGATCGCGCCGCTCCTCGACTGCTGCTGCGTTGAAAGCTTCGATGTCGTGCCGCTGGCCCGTGCTGCCGGCGTGCAGTTCGCGGAAATAGCGTTCGCCCTCCCAGTCCCATGCCGCCATATGCGCGACCATCTGTTTCGCGGACCATTCGCCGCAAACGCCCGGTTCGTCGGCACGATCTGCCTGCACCCGGCTTGCCAGGGCCAGAAAGTCAGCGGACACGATGGCAAAACGCTCGCGAAGGTCGTCCCAACTATCCGCCACGGTTGACTCTCTTTCTGTTCCTCCTTCCTTTTTGGGAAGGGGGCTACGGGTTTAGGGTTCCGGCTTTCCCGCCGCCCAATCTTTCGTGAAGACGCTTGTCAGGCGACCGATGATCGCGGTGTCGGTCATCAGGATACCAATTTCACGGTTCGTGTCGAGAGAAGCAGCCGAGAAGTTCTCGCTGCCGACAAAGGCGACGAGCCCGTCCGCGACGACCGTTTTCGTGTGGACATAGGGCGCGGCGAGCAGGCGAACGCTCGCGCCCGCCCCAGTCAGTCGCTTGCGCCCGGCGGCATTGTCGTCCCGCTGCGGCGTGGTCGTGCCGGCCGGGGTTGTCGCGCCGATGTAGCGGACGGCGACGCCGCGCTTTTGCGCCGCGATCAGCGCGTCAATGATTGCCGGGTCCTGCATCTCCTCACTCTCGATGGCGAGCGATTTCGTTGCGCCACCGATCAGTGTGAGGAACTTCTGCCGTGCGTTAGTATTCGCGATGACGAGGTTCGGGTCCGATGGGGTATAGGGGGTGCGGCCCCAATCGGCGACGAAGAGTGCCTCAAGCGCCGCGATATCCGTCGGGTCGCGATCGACGATGTCCGCTTCCCGGTTGAAGGAGAATGCGGTCTTCGTCAGGTTCTGGGACATGATGAGCGCGATCGTGCCATCTACCACCGCCATCTTCGCGTGCGTTAGGCGGAAGGCGGGGTTCGTCCACTGCATCTGCACCCGTGCCTCCTGCAATTCGCCGAAGACGGTACGCTGCATCGTATTGTCATTCGAGCAGCACGGGTTCTGCTCCAACATCACGCGCACCGCAACGCCCCGCAGGACGGCATTTTTCAGCGCCGTAATCACATCACGATCCGAGAGCAGGTAAATCATCAGATCAATGCTCGTCTGCGCGTTGTTAAAGGCGTCGAGCACCGGGGCGCGGCCATCATCCGGCTGGACGACGAGGGCGAGCGTGTTCGGTGCGATGGAGCGAAGGTGCAGGCGATCCGGCAGCGATGCGGTCGCGGTGCCGGTCGGGAAGGGCGTGAGCGTTGGCAGGGCGGTGACAGCGGGTGCGTTGCTGTTCTCGCTGGACCCGACGCCGCACCCGGCGAGCATGGGCAACGCGCAAAGGAGGACCGCGACGCAGTGCAGCGCGCGAAACCCTGCTCCCTTTCGCTTCAACCGTACTATCATGCGTGGAGGCTCCGGGCCATACTCTCCGCAACCACCGATGGGTTGCGCATTCGATCTATCTGCTCCTCCCCATGTCCCTTTGTGCTGTGATTAGTATTGCGTTCTTGCCGCTCCACGTCAAATCACCAACGATGCGGCGGTTCATTGGCGGGTGGCCGTCTGTCCGTCGGTGATCGGCCAAAAGGGAAGGGTGCGAACCGTCCCTTTGAGCGACGCGCCGGGTGATCGCCGCTTCCATACTGATGGTAGGGTGCAGGGACGCTTCGTGAGATGGAATGGTTGGAGGAAAAGTCGGATGCATGGATGGCAAACGGCGGTTATCGGTGCGGCGCTTTTCTGCTACATCCTCTATCGTCAATGCGTGCGGCGGCCAGTGACACGGCGTGACCTCCTGCTGCCGGGGATCGGCGCGCTCTATCTCGGCACCCGCTATCTCGGTGGATCGGGCGTGCAGGTACAGGATGCCATAATTGTCCTGGCAGCGGCGCTCGTCGGCATCGGCACCGGGCTGCTCAGTGGTCTGGTAATCCGTGTCTGGCGCGATCGGGAGAGCGGTATCGTCTATCAGTTCGGTGGTTGGCAGGACGCGGCAGCCTTCGTCGCGCTGCTCATTCTGCGCGTCGTGATGCGCGTCGTCGTGGATCGTTCGGGTATCATCGCGACGGCGGCGCTCCTCAATGACGCCTTCATCGCCATGATGGTCGGCAACGTTCTCGGGCGGGCGATCAATGTCGGTGCGCGGGCGCTCGCTTTGCTCGATTGGCAGTACGATGCGCTATCAAGCGCGCGGCGGGCCCGGCGGGCGCGACGATACGCAGAGGGAACGAGGTAGCCGGGGATCAAGAAAAAGCGACGTGGGCAGCGTGCCCGCCGTGGAAGGAGCGCGAACGTGATGACTACCCAGGCGCCGGTGGCGACCGAAACCGTCGTCGAAGCGCATGATTTGCACAAGAAGTTTGGTGACCGCGAGGCAGTGCGCGGCGTCAGTTTGACGATCCGAGGCGGCGAAATCTACGGCCTGCTGGGGCCGAACGGCGCGGGCAAGAGCACGACGATCAACATGCTCGCGACCTATCTCGCGCCGACCAGTGGCACCGCGATGGTCGCCGGGATACCGATCACCGCCGGGGCGCGCGTCAAGCGGATCATCGGCGTCGTCCCGCAGGAGATCGCGCTCTACGACGATATGACGGCGGCGGAGAATATGCACTTTTTCGGCGAGATCTACGGCATCGCCGGGAGTGCACTGACGGATCGGACAACCGAACTCCTGACCCTCGTTGGTCTCAACGACCGGCGGGACGACAAAGTCTCGGAATACTCCGGCGGCATGAAGCGGCGGCTCAATCTCGCCGTTAGCGTTATCCACCGCCCGCGCTTTCTGATGCTTGACGAGCCAACCGTTGGCGTGGACCCGCAATCGCGCGAGGCGCTCTTCGAGCTGACCGAGAAACTGCGCGACGATGGCATCGCGATCCTCTACACAACGCACTACATGGAGGAGGCGGAGCGGCTCTGCAACCGCATCGCCATCATGGATGAGGGGCAGATCGTCGCGCAGGGGACGCTGGAAGACCTGCTGACACTCCGCACCGTTCAACCCGTTCGCACCGAACGTCCGCACGGCCTTGCTGAAGTCTTCCTGCAACTGACCGGCAAGCAGTATCGGGACTAGATTCGTACGAACAAGGAGGAAAACGATGAATCAGGGCAAGTTTTATTCAATCGCGATGCCATTGGCCGGGATTCTCTATGTGATCGCACTCGTCATCACACGAAACAGCACCGTCGCCGTCGTGGGCGCGATGCTCTTCGCAGTCATCGCCATCGCGGGCAGGGCATTTTCGCGGGGAAGATAAAAGAAGTCACATCTGCTCCGATGCGATGTATGGAAGGACCCACTCATGCGTACTGCGTTGGTAATTATGCGGAAGGAACTGAAGCGGATGGTGCGGGATCGCCGCGCGCTGCTGCTCAGTCTGTTTATCCCGTTCTTCCTGATGCTTCTCGTTGGAGCGATCTTCACGACGGGCGATAGCGGAAGTGGCATGACCACGGTCACGGTGCCCGTCTACGCGGAAGATCAAGGGCCGGTCGGCCAGCAGCTTCTCGCAGCGATGCAGCAGGTACCGACGCTCAACATCGAGACAAAGATGAGCGCGGCAGACGCCCGCAAACTCGTCGAGGACGGCGACCGCTCGGCGGCGGTGATCATCCCCGCCGGGGTGAGCGAGGCGGTCGCGCAGGGCAAGCAGGCGGATATTACCGTCCTGACGACGCCAAGCAACCGCGATTACCGCGCGCTCGCCGTGCGGGGGATCATGGGGAATATCATCCAGAATCTCGCGACGGGGCAGATCGCCGGGCAGGTCGCGGTGGACGCGGTGCGGAACAGCGGCGCGAATGCCGATCCGAGCGCGGTCGCGCGGCAGGCGAGCCAGCAGGCGGCCCAACTGAGTCAGAAGCCGCCGCTCACCCTGCAAACGCAAGTGGCGAAGCAGAGCCAGAGCGACAACACCTACGATCAGGTCGTGCCGGGGTATGCGCTGATGTTCGCGCTGTTCGCCGTCGCGGCGGGCGCGGGGACGATTTTGGACGAGAAGGAAGCGGGCACCTGGAAGCGGCTACTCGTCGCGCCCGTCTCACGCTGGTCGCTCCTCGGCGGCAAGCTCGGCGCGCAGTTCGTGCGAACGGTCGTGCAACTCGGTATCCTCTTCGCTGTCGGCAAACTCTTCTTCCATATTGATCTCGGTTCGGTGCCGGGAACGGTGCTGCTGATTCTCGTCACGGCGTTCGCGACGACCGCCCTCGGGATGCTGCTCGTCTCCGTCGTCAAGACGCGCGACCAGTTGCAGCCGATCTCGACACTGACCGTGTTGACCTTCTCGGCGCTCGGTGGCTCGTGGTTCCCGCTCTTCCTGATGCCGACCTGGGTACAGCAGGTTTCGAAGGTGACGCTCACCAGTTGGGCAATGACCGGCTTCAACAACCTGATGATCTTCGGTAAGGGGTTCGCCGCCATCGTGCCGAGTCTGCTCGCGCTTCTCGCATACGGCGTGGTCTGCTTCCTGCTCGCGATCCGCTTCTTCCGCTTCCAGGAGGCGACGTAGCGGGGGATCCCGTTCACTCGTATCGCAGGTACGGGCGGCGTTGCTCCGCGAAGGTGGCGAGGCCGGGTTCCCAATCCGCCGCGATGTCGGCCAGCGGGATTTGTTCGGTGAGTTGCGTGCGGAGGGTTTGCGTCCCGGCGATCACGTCGAACGGCAAACGGTCGGGGACGTACTCATACGGTGGCTCTTTCCAGATTGGCACAGACGGGTCCTGACGGATCATCGCGCGGAGAACGGCGATCCCCGCAAGTGCGGCGGGAAAACAGTTTCGATCCGTGACGTGCAGTTGCACGCCGCCACAGACTTCCCGCGCGTGCTTCTGGAAGGTCGGCTCGAAGAAACACGGGCGGAAGATCACACCGGGCAGATGATCGCGTTCCAGCGCGGCGGCGAGGGCGTGCGGGTCAATGTGCGGCGCGCCGATCAGTTCGAACGGGCGGGTCGTACCGCGCCCCTCGGAGATCGTCGTCCCCTCGACATGCACTACGCCGGGAAAGACGGTCGCGCTGTCGAGCGTCGGCATGTTTGGGGAAGGGAAGACCCACGGTGCGTCCGCGTCGTCGTGCCACATCGCGCGTCGCCACCCCTCCATCGGTACAATGGAAAGATCGCAGCCGATACCGAACTCTGTGTTGAACATCGCGGCCAATTCACCAATCGTCATGCCGTGCCGTGTCGGCAGCGGGTACATGCCGACGAACGATTCGTGACCCGGTTCGAGCAGGTTGCCGTCCATCTGCACGCCATTGATCGGGTTCGGGCGGTCGAGCACGACGACGCGCTTCCCGGTTTCGCGCGCAGCCTGCATCGCGCGCGCCATCGTGTAAATGAAGGTGTAGATGCGTGTACCGACATCCTGCAAATCCACGACGAGGACATCGCAGTTCGTCAGCATCGCCGCTGTTGGCGTACGGTGTTCGCCGTAGAGCGAGTACACCGGCAGGCCGGTGCGCGCATCGGCGAACCCTTCCCACTCGATCATATCGTCCTGCGTCTGGCCCCAGATACCGTGTTGCGGCCCGAAAAGCGTCGTCAGGTTGATCGCCGGGTGCGCGTGGAAAAGGTCGGCGGCATGGCGAAAGTGGTGATCCACCGAC
This sequence comes from Thermomicrobiales bacterium, assembly GCA_038238655.1. GTDB lineage: Bacteria > Chloroflexota > Chloroflexia > Thermomicrobiales > JALYUS01 > JALYUS01. The sequence continues at coordinate 8,018 of JBBSFO010000062.1, forward strand.
GCGGGATGACAAATCAGCCCCACCCGCGTACCGTCGAGGATAGCCTGCGGGTCATCGAGCAGCACTTCTAATCCCAGTCGCATCGTGCCATCCTCTCGCTTCGCCGTTACATCGCCCGTATATCATACGCGTTCACGGCGGACAGAAAACCGCGAGACATTATCGTTTGCTCGGCATCGAACGGGTCAGCGGCGGTGGAAATGGCCGACGAATCCAACTGCCCGTCATCGTAAATTCATACAGCTCGCCCGCGATGCGCAAGTCCGCTGCGACGAAGACATCGAGCGCTTGTGTTTCCGTATGGTTGGGGAGGTTGTCGGGCAGAACGAGGATGTCGCGATACGGATCGAGAACATTCCAACGATGCAATGCGTCGTGTAGGAGGATGAAATCGCTGCCGTTATAGGTGACGAGAATCCAGTCGTTCTGGCGTGCTGTGAAAAGATGAACATCGTCGCGCTCGCCCTTCAACCCTTTATCAAGATACGTAATTACGGGGTATCCCGCCGCCCGGACGAACGGCACAATCTTTAGGGATACATTCTCATCCAGATAAAACGTCGGCATGAATTGCTACGCGACGCTGACACGATTCGCCGCTCGCCGGGCATCAATCGCTTCGCGGTGCTGTCCGTAATAGGCAAGCGCAGCGCGGACTGCGTCGGGCGGGAGATCGTAATCTGCCGCTGTTTCAACAACATCGCCATCCGCCGCTTCAAGGCGTCCGATAATCGCCCAAACTGCAATGCCAAAGTCCTTGATCTGTGCCTCATCAAGACGCGGACGGCGCGGGTTTAGTTCGATGTACCGTTCAATCAACGCATCGCGCCGTTTGCGCATCTTCGGCATCGGTCCAAATCCCTTCTGATCCATCAGCGTCATTCCGACATTCGCGATTACTAGGCAGCATCATGATACGTTCCGAACGCGACGCAAGCAATCGAGCGTCGCGATACGACAGGATGATCCCGCACCGGATACAATAGTAACGGCGATTCACATCGCGGATTGACGATCGGGCGGGGCAAATGACGACTGATCCCATCATTGATCTCGGCGCGCTGGCAACTGAAAAGCGGAATCCGGCGACAACGGCGATTGACCGGATGAGCGCGCTAGAAATCGCGCGCGTGATGAACGCGGAGGATGCAACCGTGGCGGCTGCGGTGCAAGAAGAACTGCCGCAGATTGCGCGCGCCATTGACGGCATTGCCGCGCGGCTCAGACAGGGCGGGCGGCTTCTCTACATCGGCGCGGGGACATCCGGCCGACTCGGCGTGCTCGATGCATCGGAGTGCCCGCCGACGTTCGCCACACCGCCGGAATTGGTCTTCGGCTGGATCGCGGGCGGGCCGGAGGCGCTGACGCGCTCCATCGAGGGCGCGGAGGATAGCGCGGAAACCGGCCGTGCCGACGTCGCGCGTCTCGGCCTCACCGCCAATGACACGCTCGTTGGCGTTGCTGCCAGCGGCCGGACACCGTACGTGCTCGGCGCGGTCAGCTACGCGAAGGAGCGGGGCACGTTGACGGTCGGATTGGCTTGCAATGCTGGGACATCGCTCGCCCAGTTGGCCGACATCATGATCGCACCCGTCGTCGGCCCCGAGGTGATCGCTGGCTCAACGCGGCTGAAGGCGGGGACGGCGCAGAAGATGGTCCTCAACATGCTCAGTACCGGCGCAATGATCCTGCTCGGCAAGACGTACGGCAACCTGATGGTGGACGTGCAGCCAACGAACGCCAAACTGCGGCGGCGCGCCATCGGTATCGTGCGGGAGGCGACCGGCCTGCCCGAATCGGCGGCGAAAACCCTACTCCATGCATCGAACGACGAGGTGAAGACCGCCATCGTCACGGCGCTGGCCGGTGTTGATCCAGGGGTGGCGCGCGAGCGGCTCGCCGCAGCGGGCGGTGTGGTGCGGGTCGCGCTCGAGGGCGGACGATGACAGGAACGCCCCCCTCCCTTTTCCTGGGCGTGGATGGTGGCGCGACGAAGACGCTCGCAGTGATCGTGGACGCGACCGGGCGGGAAATCGGGCGTGGTATGGCGGGGAGTGGCAATCAGGCGGCGGTCGGGCTGGAGCGGGCGGTGGCGAGCATCCGGAGCGCGGTCGCAGCGGCATCACCGCAGGCCCGGAGCGACGGAGTGTTCCGCGCCGCCTGGATCGGCCTCGCGGGGGTTGATCGTCCCGGCGACCGCGACCGCCTTTTGCCGCATCTCGGCGCGCTGGCGGATGTGGTGCGCCTGACGAACGACGCCGAACTCGCGCTGACCGGGCTGGATGGCGCGGTCGGCGTCGCGATGATCGCAGGGACGGGTTCGATTGCCGTCGGGCGGGATGCCACCGGCACGATGGCGCGTTCCGGCGGCTGGGGGCATATTATCGGCGACGAGGGGAGCGGCTACGAACTCGGGCGGCTGGCGCTCAAGGCGGCGGCGCGCGCGGCGGACGGACGTGGCCCGCAGACCGCGCTCCTCCCCGCGATCATGGCGGCGTGGCAGTTGTCGCGACCGGACGCGATGATTGACCGTGTCTATCCGGAGGGCGACAAGGGCGAGATCGCGCGCCTTTCCGCGCTCGTCTTCGCGGCGGCGCGGGACGGGGACGTGGTGGCACGGCGGATCGTGCGCGATGCGGCGACGGAACTCGCGCTGGCGGCGCTCGCGGTCGGGGAGATGCTCGAATTTCCGGACGGCACTCTGCCCGTCGCGCTCGCTGGTGGCATGCTGATCCACGAGGCGGATTTTCGGGCAATGCTGCTCCGCCGCCTCCGTCGTTGCCGACCGGTCGGGCAGGTCGCACTCGTCGCGGTACCGGCATCGAGCGCCGCCCGTGCTGCGATCCGTCTCGCGGAGGCGCAACCGTGAGCCGATTCGCGATCCGTGGCTTGATACTGCTCGGGACACAACTTCGCCGGGGGATGATTCTGATTCAGGATGGGACAATTGCCGGTATTCAGACCGGGAATCAATCATCGGGGCCATGGGGACCTGTCGAGATGCGCGATGCCGCATGCATCGCACCGGGCTTCATTGACGTGCAAGTGAACGGCGGCTTCGGCGTCGAGGTCGGGGAAAATCCGGAGGCAATCCGTACCCTCGCCGCGCGCTTGCCGGAAACAGGTGTTACTGCCTTTCTCCCGACCGTTATCACGTCCCCACCAGCGTTTTACCCGAAAGCGGTTGCGGCATTCGAGGCGGCACGCGATGCGCCCGGCGCCTGCCCGCTCGGCCTGCATCTTGAAGGGCCATTCCTCTCGCCGCAACGGCATGGCGCGCACCGCCGCGACCTGATTGAATCTGCCGACCCCCGCGTGCTCGATACCCTGCTTGAAAGCGATGTGGTGCGTCTTGTCACGCTCGCGCCGGAACGGCCGGACGCACCCGAATTGATCGAGAAACTGCGAAAACGTAGCATCCTCATCAGCCTCGGACATACGGACGCGACGTACGAGCAATTCGAGGCGGGTGCGGTCGCGGGTGCGCGGATGGCGACACATCTCTACAACGCGATGTCACCCTTTCGCCATCGTGCGCCGGGCGCAGTCGGTGCGGCGTTCCTCGATGACCGTATCACCATCGGTTTGATCGCAGACGGTGTACACAGTCATCCTGCCAGCCTTCGGCTTGCATTTAAGATGAAACATGTATCACGTACTGCCCTCGTCACCGATATGATGGCAGCGGTGGGTATGCCGCCTGGCACATATACCCTTGGCGGTCAGAAAGTGATCGTGGACAGTACCTCCGCACGACTCGCTGATGGTACGCTCGCTGGATCACTCCTGACGATGGATCAGGCGGTGCGGAACATGTTGGAATGGGTCAGCATTAATGTGGCGGACATCTTGAGGATGGCAAGCGAGACTCCGGCGCGGCTGCTTGGCCTGACAAAGGTAGGAGCGATCCGCGAAGGAATGGACGCCGATCTCGTCCTGCTCGATACAAATCTTCATGTGCAAGCGACGATCATCGGGGGTGAGGTCGTCTACGAGCGGGGGTGTACATGAACGGCGCATTGATGGCGGCGGAGATCAAGGAGCAACCGGAGGTCTTCGCCCGTCTCCTTCGGGATGGACAGCGACCTATCCGGGAAGTCGCGCGCACGATTGCTGCCCGGAAGCCGCGTTTTGTGCTGTTTGTCGCGCGCGGCACGTCGGATCATGCGGCGCTGTACGCGAAGTATCTTGTGGAGACGCGCCTTGGCCTGCCCGCCGGGCTTGCCTCGCCCTCCACCATGACGATCTACGACGCGCGCCCCGACCTGCGCGATGTCCTCGTGGTGGCGATTAGCCAGTCGGGTTCGTCGCCCGATCTCCTCGATCCGGTCGCGCGGGCGCGGGCGGCGGGCGCGATCACGGTGGCAATCACGAACGCGCCGGATTCGCCGCTCGTGGGCGCAGCAGAGTATCACCTCGACGTACTCGCCGGTCCGGAGCGCGCCGTGGCAGCGACCAAGTCCTACACGGCGGAGTTGCTGACCCTGTACCTGTTCATCGAGGCGCTTGCGGGCGGTGACGGTGCGGCAGCGCGTGCCCTTCCTGCGCGTGCGGCGACGGTATTGGCGCGCGAGGAAGCCGTCGCGGCGCTCGCCGTGCGCTACCGTTTCGCCGAGCAGATGGTGGTGACGGCGCGGGGATACAATTACCCGACGGCGCGCGAGGTCGCCTTGAAATTGATGGAGACGAGTTACCTCGTCGCGCACGCCTTCTCCGGTGCGGACCTTCTGCATGGCCCGATGGCGATGATCGAGCGCGGCTTTCCGGTGATCGCGATTGTCCCGGTCGGGCCGGGTGGTATGGCCCTGCGCCCCGTCCTCGAACGGCTGCGCGAGCGGGAGGCGGACACGCTCATCGTCGGCGACCCGGACGCCGCGCGCCTCGGCACGGTCGGCCTCGCCTTGCCCGATGCCGGGCCGGAAGTGCTCACGCCGCTCCTCACCATCTTGCCGATGCAGCAGTTTGCGTGGTATCTCGCCCGCCAGCGCGGCGGCGATCCCGACCAACCACGTGGCCTGCAGAAAGTCACCGAAACGTGGTAAAACAGGAAACGATTGAACCACGACGGCGCGAAGGACACGAAGAATAAGGAATGAAAGAATGAACACCACGCAACCAGAAGTGAGGACTCAGTCCTCATGCCGCCCAAAGGGCACCCGCAGTCCGCAGTCCTCGATTGCGTGGGGCCCAACGGTGCGGATGGTGCTGCTGATCGCGCTGGGGGCGATGCTCACCGTCAAAGTGGCGCGGGGCGGGGTGCTTTACTATGTCAATGGTGTGTATACGCGGCTGATCCTTGCGTCGGGGCTGGCGCTGCTGATCCTCGGCTATATCGCGGGGCTGCGCTGGATCGCGCGTGCGGATCGCCGCCCGGCGCGGCACCTGCATGCTGACGGAGAGCACGCGCATGC
>JBBSFO010000063.1:0-13408 GCA_038238655.1 Thermomicrobiales bacterium
GCGCCGATGGCGTTGTATTCCATCACGTAGGGGAGGAGGATCGCGTTCGCGACGCCGTGCGGCGTGCCGACATACGAGGTGACGGGGTGTGAGATCGCGTGGACGATGCCGAGGCGGTTCTGGCTGAATCCCATCCCGGCCATCGTCGCGGCGACTGCCATGTACGCCATCGCCTCGCGGTTGCCGTTCGCGACCGCCGGGCGCAGGTACCGACCGATCAAGCGGATCGCGTGGATGTCGAGCGCGTCTGCGAAAGGTTGGACGTCCTGATTCGTATACGACTCGATGGCGTGGGTGAGTGCGTCCATGCCGGTGGCGGCGATCAATGACGCGGGCATCTTCAGGAACAGATCGGGATCAACGATCGCGACGCGCGGCACGGCGCGCGGCGAGGCGATGGACATTTTCCAGTGCCTCGCGTCGTCGGTGATGACGGTAAAGGGGGTCACTTCGGAGCCGGTGCCGCAGGTCGTCGGCACGCAGACAAAGGACGGGAGGTCCGCGCGCACGGCATCGGGCTTCCCCTCGAAGTCGGCGATTGCGCCGCCATTGGTGGCAAGGATGCCGACCGCCTTGGCAACATCCATTGGGCTGCCGCCGCCGACCGCGACGAGAGCGTTGCACCCACCCGATCGGTAGGCGGCGAGTGCGCCGTCCACCGTACCGATGCTCGGGTTCGGTTCGACATCGTCGAAGACGGTCGCGGCGATGTCCGCGGCCGCGAGGCTCGCCAGTACGCCGTCGAGCAACCCCGCACCAACGACCCCGCGATCTGTGACAACGAGCGCCGCCGTGCCGCCGCGGGCCGCGACCTCACGGCCCGTCGCCTGGACCGCCCCGCTCCCGAATATAATCCGTGTCGGTGCGTGGAAAACGTAGTGCCGGGTCATGTCCATCATTGTGCTTCTCCCGTGATGTGTCGGACAGCCTGTTAGGCATCATGCTAGCGCATATGGGAGCGTACCGCATCTCGCCTGCGAGTCAGATTGCTACTTCCCTTTATCGTACCCGGTCAGTTCGACGTAACCGGAGCCGGTGATGGGCGCACCTGCTTTCGTGCCTGCAATTGTGCTGTCGCCTTCCCAGTAGACGACGCTGGTAGATTTGCGCGTGTCCAGTTCCGCATTCGGGACGACCGGGATATAGGTGAGGTCCATCGCCGGCACATCGCCCTTCGCCGCGATCGTTACGCGCCATCTGCTCGGATAGACAATGCCGGTCGTGGGGCTTGTCCAGGTGCCTAGCGGGGTGATGGAGAATTGATCCTGCGAGAGTTCGATGGCCGGGACCGGGCGGGTGGAGGCACAACCCTGCGGGCAGGCCGGGACATATTCGCCAAATGTCTGGAGAATTTTCCCTGCTGCATCGCGGAGGTTGTAGATCATCATTTCGCTGTTGTCGTCGAGTTGGGTGCTGAACCATTCCCACCCGCCATTCGTCGGCAGGAAGTTGCCCCACTGATGGTCGAACCAGAGCGTGCCGTCCACAATTGACTTCACCGTCGTCCCGACCGTGATCGTACCGCTCGGTCGCATGCGGGTCCGGCTGTAATAGTAGCTGCTCCCACCCGGACCGTAACTGAACTGCCCGCCCCCCTGCAGGACCGGCCCCTTCGCGTCGCTGGCTGTGACGTCAATCGCATATGCCCCCGACGTCATGTGGGCCTGGAGATGATCGCTACCGCCGAGGCCACGGATTGTCCAGTCATTGACGCGCAGATCGAAGCCGGCCGTGCCACCGAAGGTCACATTCCGCGCGATGGCGGAGGCTTCATCGAAGACGAAAGAGCGCGATTGGCCGTCGCTGACAGCGAAGTGTGCGGCGTAGCCGATGGGGAAATCCGCGCGGCTACCCTGAAAAATGACGTACTCGATGCCGTAGCGCATGCCATCGGCGGTCTGCACATGCCCGGTGTAGTACCACCACTCCGTGATGACCGGATGGGGCGCTTCATCCTCGGGGAAGCGGACGATTGTGCCGGGTACGGGGCCGGGGGTGCTGGCCGGTACGGTCGTCGCTGCGGCAGCATTTGGTTGCGGCGTCGGGAACGAATCCGCGACACCGGAACTGCCACAGCCGGTAAGCGTGACGAGGAGCGCAATGACGAAAAGTGTGAATGCATAACGTGAACGCATGAGGGAATCTCCTTGTAGGTTTATCGGGGGCTGACTGGCTCGTGTTCGCGTTCCTCGATGGGCATCGCAACGGTTTCCTGGTCGAGCGGGCTTTCAAGGGCGAGCGCGTGCCGGGGCAGGAAGCGTAGCAGCCAGTGCGGAGCATACCAGTTCCAATGACCCAAGAGGCGCATCGTCGCGGGGACGAGCAAGGCGCGCACAACGGTTGCGTCCACGGCGACGGCAACGGCGACACCGAGGCCGAGCGCCTTGACGAGCACGATATCCGCCGTCACGAACGACGACGCGACCAGCACGACGATCAGGGCGGCGCTGGTGATGATTCGGGCGCTCCGCTCGATCCCGATCGCGACACTGTGCGCATTATCGCCCGTGGCATCATACGCCTCTTTGATGCGACTGAGCAGGAAGACTTCATAATCCATCGAAAGCCCAAAGAGCGTGCAGAACATAATAATTGGCAGGGTCGGCTCGATAAAATGGAGGGCGGTAAAGTTCAACACCCCGCCGAAGTGGCCGTCCTGGAAAACGAAGACGAGCATGCCGTAGCTCGCGATGATGCTGAGGGCGTTCATCGCGATTGCCTTGAGGGGGAGCACGACCGAGCGGAAGAGCAGCAGCAGGACGATGTACGTCGTCAGGACGATAAATAGGAGGGCGATGGGGAAGGTGCGATACAAGCCATTAACGACATCAATCACCCCGGCGGTCCCGCCCGTGACCTCGAAGGTCATCCCGTTGCCGATCGCGCTGTGGCGCAGTTTCGCGACGAGAGCGCGCGCCTCCGGCCCGTTCGACGGGAATTTGCTGACGATCGAGATCAGTGTCGTATCGTTGCGGGCGAATTGGCGCGCGAATTGGGTGATATACGGGTCTTGAAGGTCCGCGATGTCACTGTAATACGTCTGGTACTGCGGGAGCGTCAGACGCGAATCAACCGACACGATGCTTTCGACGCGTGCGACCTGCGGATCGGCCTGGATATTTTGGACGAAGCGGTACAGGTACGCGACATTAGCGGCATCGAACGCGGTGGTTCCTGGCGCGGTCTTGACGACGACGAGCACGGGCGTTGTTTCGCTCGGATTGAACTCCGTATTGAGGATGTCGAAGACCTGGCGGCTCTGCACCGATTGCGGCACAATCGAGGCGTCCGGGCTGCTGAACGTGATATGCAGAAAGGGCGCGCCGAGCAACAACAGTAGGCCGAGCGTCGGCAAAAAGACGGCAATCGGGTGCCGCATGACGAGATGCGCGACGCGCGCCCACAGGCCATCACCACTGTTTCCGATGTCGCGGCCCCGCACGCGGGCCACCAATTTTCTCACCGAAAGCGCGTCTATCCGCGTGCCGACGAGCGAAAGAAGCGCCGGCAGGAGCGTTGTCGCAGCGAGGACGGAGACAATCACGACGACCACACCGCCGATGCCGATGGAGACGAGAAGGTTGATGTGGAAGATCAGGAGTGCGCACAGGCCTATCAGGACCGTCAAACCGCTGTAGGTGACGGCCTGCCCGGCGGTTGCGAGCGTCCGGGCGACCGCCTCCGGCACATCGTGCCCGTGCGCCAGTTCTTCGCGAAAGCGACTGGTGAGGAAGAGCGAGTAGTCGAGGCCGAGGCCGAGGCCGAGCAGCGTCGCGAGGTTGACCGTGAAGATTGAAAGTTCCATTAATGTGCCGAGCGCGAAGATCACCGCGAGGATAATGACGACGCCCGCGCCGCCGACCAGCACCGGCAGACCCGCCGCAAAGACGCTGCCGAAGACGAGTAGGAGCGCGATGACGGCGATGGGGAAGGCGACCGCCTCGGCGCGCGCGAGATCGCGCTGGCTCACGGTTTCGACGTCCGCGTAAAAGGCAGGACCACCACCGATGCGCATCGTCAAGTCCGGCGGCGGCACGAGCGCGGCGGTGATTGCGGGCATCAGTTTCGCCGCCGCTTCGGTGTCGGTCGCAAGGCTGACGACCTCGAAGACCGTCCGACCATCGCGCGAGATTTGCCGGGGATTGACTGCGTGACTCAGGACGGTCGTGGAGACACTGAGGCTGCGCAAACCGGCCAGCGAAGCGTTCGTCTCGGCGATGAAGCGGGGGTCGGTGGCGACGAACGCCGGATCGTTGCTCGTATAGGTGACGATGACGCTGCTCGTGCTATAGCCGAGGTCGTTGGCGAGCGTTGCCGCTGCCTTGGAACTCTCCAAGGCCGGATCAGCGAACCCGCCGACGCGGAGCGGTTCGGTGACGCGCGGCACGAACGGCAGAGAGACGGCAAGCGCGATCACCCACAAGGCGAGGACAAACCAGCGGAACCGATACACGACGCGACCAAAGGCATAAAACACCGGGCAACTCTTTCCATATCACGGGGAAGGACCGAGGACGTAGGGAAAGGAATGAGGACTGAGGGGGATCGCGACAGACGATGAAGCATCGGCACACAATACTCAGCACTCATCTCCCACTCAGCCCTCATTCCTTCCCCATAAGCATAGCGCGTTTTACCCCGATCGGATGTATTCGCTCGCTGGAAGGCAATTTCGCTCCAAGCACCCTTCGCACCCACCGCTTGTGATCCCGGCGGGCATCCGGCACAATAGCGGGAGGCAGCGCCGTATTCGAGTGGTGCGGCACGTAGCGAAACGCGAAGTGAGAGGGGCGACGTGATGGCGATGGCAGTTGGCGCTCGACCGGTTAAGGCTCCGGGATGGTCCGGCAGTGCGCATACCGATCTCGCGCTCGTTGACTGCGATGTCCACCAGACGGTTAGCACACCGGAAGAATTGCTTCCATACCTTTCCCGCGTCTATCGTCAGCAGGCCGTGGAGCAGGGCATTAAGTTTCCCGGTTCGGGCTACTTCAATGTCGCCAACGACGCGTCGCGCACCGACCTCGCGACGAACTGCGACCTGCCGAAGCACGACGGTCGCCAGATGGGCACGACCTACGAGCGGCTGCGCGAGCAGCATCTCGACCTGTGGAACATAGACAAAGTCCTCCTGACGGGTGCCAGCACATACGGAGCGTCCATCCTGCCTGACCCCGACTTCGCCGCTGCACTGTGCCGCGCGTTCAACGATTGGACGATCGAGCACTGGCTGGAGAAGGACGACCGGCTGATGATGGCTCTTTCGATCTCCACGATGGACCCGCAATTGGCGATTGCCGAGATCGAACGGCTCGGCCCCGATCCACGCGTACGCGCCGTGATGCTGCCGACGGGCAATCGCATGCCGTACGGCAACCGCTTCTACCATCCGATCTGGGAGGCGTGCGAGCGGCACGGGCTGGTCGTCGCCGTCCACCCCGGTAACGAAGGCGCGGGGATGGCCGGACCACCGACGGGCGTCGGCTACCCGACCTATTATATCGAGAATCGGATGGCACGGCCGCAGATGGCAATGGCGCACGCGGTTTCATTGATCGCCGAAGGCGTCTTCGAGAAGTTCCCGGGGTTGAAAGCGCTGTTCGACGAATGCGACCAGTTCTGGGCGGTCGGCTTGATGTGGCACATGGACGCGGATTGGAAATCGCTGCGCGACCAAACGCCATGGGTGAAGCGTCTGCCGAGTGAGTATTTCCGGGGGCACATTCGCGTTGGCTCCCAACCGATGCTCGAACCGGAAGACAACACCCAGTTCTTCACGATGCTCGATGCAATGCACGCGGAGGAAACGCTCGTCTTTTCGTCCGATTGGCCGCACTGGGATTGGGATGACCCGGCGACGACCTTCCCGAAACTCCCGGAGCGACTGCATCGCCGCGTTTTTGCGGAGAATGCCCGCGAACTGTTCGGTCTATAGGGCGCGAAAATACCGTGACGCTCGACGAAACACGCCGCGTCGTCGTTGGCCCGGCGGCGGAATTTCCCATCGGGACACGCCGGATCGTTGTGCCGTTTCGCGGGCGGGCGGGAATCGGTGTTTTCAACGTCAACGGGACCTATCACGCCCTGCGCAATCTTTGCCCGCACAAGGCGGGGCCGCTCTGCACCGGGCGGGTGAGCGGGCGCGTCGTCGCAGATGCGCCACCGACGGCGGAGAACACCAACCTCGATCTCGTCCGCGAGGGCGAAATTATCCGCTGTCCGTGGCATTTGTGGGAGTTCGACATCCTTACGGGGAACTGTCTCGTAGACCCGAAGATGCGTGTTAAGACATATCCCGTGAGCATTGAGAGCGGTGAGGTCGTTGTTTACGCCGACGCTGCCGACTTGCCGGAGCAACCGACGATTTCCTCCCAACGTAGCCCTTCTCCCTGATATGGGCAGGGTGTTGGGCCTTTCTTGTTGAGAATCACTGCTTGACAGTAATCTTCGGCGATGTTATTCAGGCATCGAGGCACGGGCGCGTCGGGGAGAGGAACAACGGGCGCTCGGAGGTCTGGAAGAGATAACGCACAGAGGAGTGACCACTGATGGCAGCAAGGTTTGAAGTATCCGAAGCCGACCTTCGTGCGCGCCGGGGGACGAAGTGGCATCATCATCCCGCGGATGTGATGCCGGCGTGGGTTGCGGATATGGATTTTGCCGTCGCAGACACCGTTCACGCGGCGATCGCGCGCGTCGTTGACCAGGGAGATTACGGGTATCCGTACCGCTCCGGCGAGGAATCGCTGACCACCGCGTTCGTCGAGCGCATGCAGGATCGTTTCGGCTGGACGGTTGATCCTGCGCTTGTCCAGCCGGTCACTGAATGCGTCCAGTGCATGTATGGTACCGCGTTGGCGTTCAGCGAGCCGGGCGACGGCATCGTGCTCCAAACGCCGATCTATCCGCCCTTCCTCGGCGCTGTCGGCAATACGGGGCGACGGCTGGTCGAGAACCGCCTCAAAGACGACGGCACACGCTACATTCTCGATGTCGAGGGCTTGCGCAACGCCGTGGATGACATGACCCGCATCCTGATGGTCTGCAACCCGCACAATCCGACCGGGCGCGCGTTTTCGCGCGAGGAACTGCTGGCGCTCGGCAATCTCGCCGTTGAGCGCGATCTGATTATTCTGTGCGATGAAATCCACGCCGACTTGCTCTATCCGGGCAGCACGCACATCCCGATGGGGACGCTCAGCCCGGAGATCGCCGCCCGCACGATCACGATCACGTCGGCGACCAAGAGCTTCAATATCGCCGGGTTGCGGTGCGCGGTGATGCATTTCGGCTCCGCCGACCTGCGCGCGCGTTACCGGGCGCGGGTACCCGATTCGTTGATGGGCCAGATCGCCAACGTCGGCTCCGACGCGACGGTCGCTGCGTGGCGGCACGCGCAGCCGTGGCTCGACGAGGTGATGGTGCGATTGCAGTCGAACCGGGATTACGTGGCGCAGTTCGTCGCCGAAGAGCTTCCCGGCATCCACCATTACCGACCCGAAGGCACCTATCTCGCCTGGTTGGATTGCTGCGCCCTCGATTTGCCCGGCAGCCCGTACCAGTTCTTCCTCGAAAAGGCCAAGGTCGGTCTGAACGATGGGGCGGCCTTTGGCGAGGCTGGCAAAACCTGCGTGCGCCTCAACTTCGCCACCTCCGAAATCGTCCTGCGCGAAGTCCTGTCGCGCATGGCAAGCGCGGTCCAGCACGGACACACAAGCAATCTATAGCGATTCGTTTTTCCGCGACGATTAAGCGCGAGGCGCCCGCACGGGTGCCTTGACGCTGGGCAGGAAAGAGCGTGACGGAGGGCTGATCGTTGGCTGGATTGGCGATCGTTGCCCACGCACCGATTCTACCCGGCCACCTGTCCTGGCATCGCGGGTGCGCATGAAACGACTGTCAGACGCTTAGGCACTCCGCCACCCCCATCGTCATCGGCCCCGCCTACGCTCATCCTGATCGCCCGTCACGGGGTTGGGCGTCGAGGACGATAAGGAGGGGCGCTATGGCATATTCGGATGATGGGGGAACCAGTCAGCAAAATGGACTTCGAGGGAACATCATTGTACGGAACGTCATCGGCAGCGACGAGCAACGGCACCGACTGTCCATCTATCGCGCTGGATTGGCGCGGATGCGCGCGGGGCGACTGGCAGGCGTCCCGCCGGTGCAGGCTTCGTGGCGAGCAGCCTGCCAGCTTGCCGAAATGTTTGACCTCGATACGCAGGTCTCCGGCTTGCTGGTTGGCTGCTTGGTCGCCGCGCGCGACGGCTGACGGATAGGCGCGATACCGTCGTCCGCGTTTAATCCCCTGCAAGGTCCCCCTGCGCTCGTGACGATGGGTTCGGTCGGTATGCCACCCAAGCCGCGAGGTGCGGCGCGCGGCCGGGCCGGACGCTGCCGGACAGCGACCGTCATCTCGCCCCGCTGCTCCACGTCTGCCACTGGTGTAACATGGCACGGGAAGAAAGGTTACGCGGATGGAGTGTGCTCGCCGGGGGGTATTTCGTTCGCCATGCACAGTGCCGATTGCAGCCACCCCGGCGCCGCTTCCACCGGTATCTGGTCGTGCAGCAGCAGCATCGCGAACCGGATCGCCGCCTCGCCCAACCGCCCATCAGCAGAGCCCGGCGCGTCATGGCGCACATGGACGGAGAGCAACCAGGTTGCGCGCGCCCCGAAGAGCGTCACGGCCCGTGCCGTCCCAGCGAAGTGGCGAACCTGCCCGCGTGTCGCGTCGTCGAACTCGCGGCGAAAGCCCCGACCGGGCAAGGGATCCGTGCCGCCGCCGCACAGGTCGAGGAGGGCGAGCGGCCCGGAGCGGATACCCGCCGCGCGGGAGCCGAGCAAGCAAAGGAACCGGCGGGGTGTCGGCGTGGGAGATTCGCGCACAAGGGCGTCGGCGAGGGCGACGAGTGCATGGCACGCATTGTGGGGGGGATGCGCGATCATACGCGGGGCAAGAGGTACAACAGGAGAGCCAGCATCGCCGCCAGAATCAGGATATTGCGAGCTTCCTGGTGAGACGAACCGCGTATCGCGATGAGCGCAGTGGCGAGGAACCCGGTAATCGCCACGGGAACCCATCCCGGCAGGGCGGCCAGTTTGTGGCTGAGTGTAAGGAGCGCGAAGACTGGCACGGAAAACACCGCGATGAACACAAACCCGGCTACCGCCGCGTCTCCCCATGCACGCGCTTCCCGACGCACGCCGGGTCTATTCCCTGCGACGCTCAACAGCCACCAGAGGAAGCACGCGATCATGCCGCCGACGATGCTGAGAATGAGATCATCGCGCACGCTCCTCGCAAACACCGTCGGTGTATCCATACCGTCCTCTTGCCGTTGAACTGTACGAATAACGAACGTTGAGCAGACCTGGCCTCTTCGGCTATGACCGTCGAGGGCGATGACCGCGAAACGCTCGCCGCGTTCGCTGGTACCACCTGCAGGTGCCCATCACCGTGGTTTATACCGTTCGGGCGATGCTCGTTTTTCTTGCTGTATAAGCGAAAAGTGGAGCGGGAGATGGGATTCGAACCCACGACAGCCTGCTTGGAAGGCAGGAACTCTACCGCTGAGTTACTCCCGCACGGCTGACAATATAGCAGTATCTCATCAATCTCGCAATTCGTGTTTGACGCATCGGACAGCGCGACCGCATACTGCGGTGCAGTGGGTTGCGCCACCTGATGCGGTAGACGATGATGGCGGTTTTGCTGCGTTGCTGCCACTTTTGACGCCAACGTGTCGCATCGTTCGTCGCAAGCGAGGACACCGATTGTCTCGACCGCTCATTTCCGCGATCATCTTCATCGCGACGCTTGGCTGCACGGTTTTTTTCGTGTGGCAGGTGCGGCGGATTGCCGTCCGGCTTGGGCTGTTCGGGCGGATGGGCGACCGCCACCTGCATACGCGCGCGATCCCGCGCCTCGGCGGTGTCGGCATCTTCCTCGGCTTTTGCGTCGGCGTGGCCCTCTCGTTCGCCTTGCCGGTGACGCGCTTCCCGATTGAAGTCGCACGGATCGTGCTGATGCTCGTCGCCGGCATGGTAATTTTTTTCGTCATGCTCGCCGACGATCTGGTCGAGCTGGCGGCATTCCCGCGCCTCCTCTGGCAATTCGGCGCGGCGGCGCTGGTCGTGTTGCCCCGGTTGCGCGGGCCAAGTTCCGGCATCAGCATTGACTCGGTGCCCAACCCCTTTCACTTGCGCGTCACCGAGTCGTACGGACTGCCGCTCGCGGTCGCCATCCCGTTTACGCTCCTGTGGATTGTCGGGATGACGAACGCGATCAACTGGATTGACGGCGTGGACGGTCTTTCCAGCGGCATTGTCTTCATTGCCAGCGCGGTGCTGTTCGTCCATACCTACTTCCGCCCGCCGGGAAACCCGCAGTTCACGATCTCGCTCCTGCCGCTCGCCCTCGGCGCGGCGGTGCTGGGCTTTCTGCCCTTCAACTGGCACCCGTCGCGGATCATCATGGGCGACTGTGGGGCAATGTTCCTCGGCTTCGCGCTGGCCGTCGCTTCGATCATCGGCGGCGCGAAGATCGCGACGACGCTGTTGGTCCTCGTCGTTCCGCTTTTGAACATTGCCTGGGTAATCCTCGACCGGCTGCGGCATGGGGCGAATCCGATGCAGGCCGACCGGCGGCATCTCCACGACCGGTTGCTCGACGCCGGATGGACGCAACGCCAAGTCGTCACGGCGGCATACACGATCTGCGCGCTCTTCGGGGCGATTGCGCTGCTCTTCGATAAACGGGTGAAATTCTACGTGTTTAGCGCGATGGCAATTGTGCTGGTGATCGCCCTGGTCATCCTCGTGCTGCGCGGGCCACCGGGTGCGAAGCCCGACGCGATCAGTGGTGACGACGGCACCTTGCCACCACCGGACGCTGACGCGCCGCTGTTGACGACCACGCGACAGGTATCCCCGCGTCGCTCACTGGGCGAGGAATTCGAAGTGCGGCTGATCGTCCGTCCCGATACGCTGTCGCAGTGACCGCACCGCCGCGCCGATGGGGCGGGCAAAAACGGAGCCAATCACCGAACCGACGACGAGGCCAAGCGCCAGGCCCACCCCGCCACCAATCATGAACGGGGCGACGGCTAAGGAGGTGTCGGTTGCTGCCTGCTCGCGATCCATCACTTGGTTCCTTTGACTGTCGGAATACGGTACCGCACGCTATTGGATGACGAGGACACGCGGCGCATCGGCCCACAAGCGGTCGAGTTGGTAGAAGTCGCGCTCGCGCTTGCCGAAGGCATGAACGAGGACGTCACCGAAGTCCATCAGCACCCAACCCGAATCGGGTGTGCCCTCGACGCGATTGAGGCGCATACCGCTCAACGCGCTCGCCTCGGTCAACGCCCGCAGGATGGCGCGGAGCATCCGCTCGTTGTCGGCGGTGCAAATCACGAAATAGTCGGCGAGCGTGGTGAGGTCGGCGATGTCGAGGACGAGGATGTCACTGCCGTGGGCGTCCGATGCGATCTGCGCGAGATCGCGCGCACGCGTCTGCGCAACCGCACTCGCATCTATGGGCTGTACCGACATTCACGCTCCTTCACAATCGTCACCGCATGTTACCAACATCACCATACCGCACGGCAGATGAGGATGCAACCGAGTTTAAGGCTCGAAGGTGGGAGTTCAAAGAACGACTCTGGGCCACCTCGAACTGCGAACTTCGAACCCCGAATCAATCCCGCTTGTGCGTTGTTTCGTCGTCTGGTATACTCCGCCCCGGTGGAGCGTGGGGGCATAGCTCAGCTGGGAGAGCGCTACAATCGCACTGTAGAGGTCGGGGGTTCGAGTCCCCCTGCCTCCACCACATTTCTCCATTTAGGAACCCATCATGGCAATCCGCATCCTGCCGCCCGAACTTGTCAGCAAGATCGCGGCGGGCGAGGTCGTTGAACGGCCCGCATCCGTCGTCAAGGAACTCGTCGAAAATGCGCTCGACGCCGGTGCGCGCGCCGTGCGGATCGAGGTGCGTCAGGGTGGTCGCGAACTCATCCGCATCACGGACGACGGCGTCGGTATGACCGCCGACGATGTGCGCCTCGCCGTGGAGCCGCACGCGACCAGCAAGGTATCCGCCCTCGCCGATCTCCAGAACATCACGACGCTCGGCTTCCGGGGCGAGGCGCTCGCCAGCATCGCGGCGGTTTCGCGCTTCACGCTGCTCTCCCGGCCGCTCGGTAGTCATGAAGGGTTCGAGATTCAGATTGACGGCGGTCGCCCAGTGACGGATCGGGCGCGCGGCTGCCCGGAAGGGACGGCGGTCACCGTCCGTGACCTGTTCCAGCATGTCCCCGCGCGGCTGAAATTCCTGCGCTCCGTTTCCACCGAATCCGCCTTTATCACGCGGGTCGTCCAGGCATACGCGCTCGGTCGGCCAGATGTGCGCTTCGAGTTGGTCGTGGACGGGCGTTCTGCGCTCCGAACCGCAGGCGATGGCGACTTGCGGGCGGCGATTGGGCAGGTGTTTGGCCACGAAGCGGGTGCGACCATGCTGCAATTGTCGGTGCCGGAGGCCGATCACCACGACGAGACACCGCTGATGCTGGCGGGGTATCTGTCGCATCCCTCGCACGATCGTGCGGATCGGACGCAGATTTTGTTCTACGTCAATGGTCGGTGGGTGCAGCATCGCAGCATGATGTTCGCGCTCGAGGAGGCGTATCACAGCCTGTTGATGGTCGGGCGGCACCCGACGGCGGTCGTGTCGCTCACCGTGCCGCCCCATCTCGTGGATGTCAATGTCCACCCGACCAAGCAGGAAGTGCGCTTCATGAACGACCGCGATGTGACGCGCATGCTCGGTGTGGCGGCGCGCGGCGCGCTGCTCGGCAACGCGACGGCGGCTGCCGTACCGCTCGTCAGTTTGCCCTCCGTCTTTTCGGGCGGTGGGCGCGATTACGCGTGGAGCGCGCCGCCCGGTGGCACAATGCGTCTTCCGCAGCCGAGCGGCGCACCGTCGCCGTGGAGAGAGGCGAACGATGGCATGGATCGGCTACCTGAGATGCCCCACCGGGCAAGTGACGCCGCCACCAGCGCGCCAGCGGTCGCGCTGCCGAAAGCGTCCGGGTTGCGCGTCGTCGGGCAGGTCGTGAATACCTACATCATCGCTGAGGATGCGTCGGGGATGTACTTGATTGATCAGCACGCGGCGCACGAGCGGGTGATGCTCGAACGGATGCGCGCGCGCCTGCGCGAAGGCGCATCCGACACGCAGTGGCTGCTCGCGCCGATCTCATGTTCCTTTCCGGCGCAGGTTCACCAGGTACTGGAGACGCACGTGGATGACCTCGCGCGACTCGGCTACGTGATTGAAGGATTTGGGGACGGATCGTGGCTGCTGCGCGGCGTCCCGGCGGCGCTGCGCGGCCAGCATGAAACC
>JBBSFO010000064.1:0-13319 GCA_038238655.1 Thermomicrobiales bacterium
GCCTTTATCGGCACGACCGGCGATGAACGCTTGACCCTCGTCACCTGTTGGCCGTATGGCGTGGACGATCATCGTCTGATCGTTATCGCGCGGCCAGATCGATAGAGTGCGAGAAGCGGCCAGGAGTCGGTAGTCAGTAGTTAGAACGAGACGCAAAAGCAGACACGGCATCCCCTATGCCGTGGTTTTGCTATACTTGGCGCGAAAGCCGACGGTGATCGGCGGGTTTGTTTGACTACCGACGACTGACGACTGACGACTGTTTACTCCGTATCTGGAGGTAAAGCATGAGTAGCGATCCGACGGAACTGCGTGGACGCACGCGTGTCATTAACGAGGATCATTCGCTCGGCCAAACGCGGGCGGACCAACCCGGCAATGGCCCCGCACTCGGCACCCCGGTAAAGATGACGGGCGGCATCGCCAACGCGGTTGATCCCGCGACGGTTCATCAACCGGAGGCGCTCATCAACCCGCTAATGCTGATGGAGATGGGCAAGCGGATGTATGGTCGCTTCGTCAAGATGATCGGCGGCGAAGCGGCGATCGCGGGCTTGCTGGATCGGCAGATCGGCGTGCATATCTACCTCGATGCCGGTGGCGTGCGCGTGCATTATCGCGGCCGCGTCTGGTGGGTGCCGGAATCGAACAGCATTCCTTTTGCGGAGATCGTTAAGCGCAGCACAACGCTGGATGACATCATGAACGCCATGCCGCAGGTCGCCGCGAAGCAGGTACGGTACGGGTAAGTGGACAGTGAGCAGTGGATTTCGGGGTATTCTATCCACGATTCACTGCCCACTTCGGAGGAACGACGTGACCAAGATCACGATGATTGGCGCGGGGAGCGTCGTCTTCGCGAAGAATCTGCTGGGCGATATTCTGTCGCATCCCGAATTGCACGGCTGCGAGATCGCACTGATGGACATTGACCCCGAGCGATTACGCGTCGCGGAGATCGTCGCGCGGCGGGTGGCGGCCTCGGTCGGCGCGCAGCCGCTCATCACGGCGACGACCGACCGTCGCGCCGCGCTCGATGGCGCGGACTACGCGGTGAACATGATCCAGGTCGGCGGCTACCGACCGAGCACGGTGATTGACTTCGCAATCCCGAAGAAGTATGGCCTCCGCCAGACGATTGCGGATACCCTCAGTATCGGCGGCATCTTCCGCGCGCTCCGCACGATTCCGGTCGTCCTCGATCTGTGCCGCGACATGGAGCAGGTGTGTCCTGATGTGCTCTTTCTCAACTATGTAAACCCGATGGCGATGGTGACAGGCGCCGTGCAGCGTGCGACGCGGATCAGGACGGTCGGGCTGTGCCACAGTGTGCAGGGGACGGCGGCGCAATTGGCGCGCTATCTCGGCGTACCGGCGGAGGCGATGCAGTATCGCTGCGCCGGGATCAATCACATGGCCTTTTATCTCGATCTTCACGTCTACGGTGAAGATGCGTACCCGTTATTGCGCGAGCGCTTTGGTGCGCCGAACGCCTATCCGGCGCTGCCCACTCCCGCCGACGTGGAGCGGCCCGACAGCGCGCAACTGCGGATGCACGACGCCGTCCGCTTCGAGATGTTCCGGCGGCTCGGGTATTTCGTCACTGAGTCGAGCGAGCACTTCGCGGAGTACGTGCCATATTTTATCAAGCGCACTCATCCGGAACTGATTGAGCGGTTCCATATCCCGCTCGACGAGTACATCAGGCGGTGCGAAACACAGAACGCGCGTTGGGCGGCGATGCGCGACGAACTAACGAATGACGATCGCCCGCTGGCGGTGACGCAGACCAGCGAATATTGCGCGCAGATCATCCAAGCGAAGGAGACGAATATCCCCGCTGTCGTGTACGGCAACGTGCGCAATGATGGCCTGATTACGAACCTGCCGGACGGTTGCACCGTCGAGGTGCCATGCCTCGTGGACGCGAGCGGCATCCAACCGACGGTGATCGGCGATTTGCCCGTGCATCTGGCCGCGCTGATGCGCACGAACATCAATGTGCAGGACGTGACGATTGCAGCGGCGCTGGAAAGGAAGCGGGAACACGTTTACCATGCCGCGATGCTCGATCCGCATCTGGCGGCGGAACTGACGCTCGATGAAATCTGGTCGCTCGTGGACGACCTGTTCGCCGCGCACGGTGCGATGATCCCGGCGATGTCCTGACCGAAAGGCGATTGATGGACGCACCGAGCAACGACGGCGAAATCCGTACACGATGGCCCGCCGGGCACCGAAGCGCGGTTGTTATCAGTGTGGATGTGGATAGCGACACCTGGCTTCGGCGCGAGTATGGCGACCATCGCGTCGGCAAACGCGCTATCGGCCAGTACGACCTGCGCGCCGGCGCCGACCGTCTCCTGCGCATCCAGGCCGATTTCGGCATCGCAGCGACGTGGTTCTGGGTCGGGAAGATCGCGGAAGAAGCGCCGCACCTCGTTCGTCGCTGCCACGATGAAGGACATGAAGTCGCCTGCCACACCTGGGATCACGCCCATTACGATGCGTTGAGCGCGGACGTGCAGCGTGCCGACATCGAGCGGACGCGGCAGGCGCTCGCCGCGATCACGGGCACGCCTCCGGTCGGCCACAACACGGCCGGGTTCGCGCCCGGTACAGAAACACCCGCTGTCCTCCAGTTGCTGGGATTCCTCTACGAAATGGATTTCTCGTGGGGCGATGTGCCGGAGATCGTGCGGCCCGATCCCACGCAGGCTCCGCTCGTCCATCTGCCGCCGACGCTGTTGCTCGATGACTACAGCCTGTACTGGGACAACCTGCTCGCTCCCGATTCTGCCTTTGCCGTCTGGCAGGAGACAGTTAACGTGCTCCGCGACGAAGGTGGGCTGGCGTGCTTCACGCTTCATCCGCACCTGATGGGACGGCCCGCACCGAGCCGCGTTTTCACCCGACTGCTCGAATACCTCGTTGACCTCGGCGATGTCTGGATCGTGCGGGCGGATCACGTCGCGTCGTGGTGGCGCGACAGCGCGGACGATGGGGCGTCGCGGTAACCCACGTTTGGTGGAGCAGGATGAAACCTGCTCCACCAAGCAAGAGTTCACCATCGGCGTACGTTCTCTTAACATGCGGAGGAGACAAGTGTGAAGCGACTTACCGGCCTGCGCTATCTCGTGCCGCTACGCGAGGGCGGCTCGCTGCCGGCGATTGTCGAGACCGACGAGCCGGGGGCCTACGTCGTCAAGTTTCGCGGCGCGGGGCAGGGAGTGAAGGCGCTGATCGCCGAAGTGCTCGCGGCGGAAATGGCGTCGCTGCTCGGGCTCCCGTTGCCCGTGGCCACGATAGTGGATCTCGATGCGGGATTCGGGCAAAGTGAGCCAGACCCCGAAATTCAGGACATCCTGCGCGGCAGCGTCGGTGCAAACTTCGGCCTCGCTTACCTCGTCGGCGCGCTCGCCTTCGATCCTGCCGCCGACCGCACCTTCGACTCCGACCTCGCCGCCGCGATCGTCTGGTTCGATGCTTATATCACGAATATTGATCGCACCGCGCGCAACACCAATCTGCTCCGCTGGCGCGATGCCGTGTACTTGATTGACCATGGGGCATCACTCTACTTCCATCACCGCTCCGAGGGATGGGAGAGCAAGGCGCGTGTCCGCTTTCCTCAGATCAAGGATCACGTCCTGCTCCCGTTCGCCGGGGATATTGCCGTCGCTGGCGAACGGCTCGCCTCACTGCTCACCGAGGCAGCGCTCCGCGCCATCGTGGCGGCGGTGCCAGACGACTGGCTGAACGGAGAGGAAACCTTCAGCACTCCGTCCGCCTACCGCGAGGCATACGTCGGCTATTTTCTCGCCCGGCTCGACGGGTCGCGCTCCTTCGAAGAGGAGGCACGCGATGCCGCCGCTGCCCTCCGTCTGGTATAGCTACGCCGTCGTCCGCGTCGTGCCACGCGTCGAGCGGGGTGAATTTCTCAATGTCGGCGTGATCCTCTTCGCACGCACCGCTCGCTTTTTAGCGGCGTGCATCGCGGTTGATCGCGCGCGGTTGCGCGCCCTCGCGCCGGATCTCGACGTGGAGAGCATCGAGCGTCACCTCGATGCGTTCGTCGCTATCTGTGCGGGGGCACCGGAGGGCGGACCGATCGCGCGGCTACCGTTGACGGAGCGTTTTCACTGGCTCACCGCGCCACGGAGCGCCATGATCCAGACCTCGCCGGTTCACATCGGCTGCGGAGACGATCCCCGCACTGCCCTCGACGCCCTTTGCAACGCGCTCGTGCGCTCGCCCGTCGCTTGATCGCGATCGAGTTTGCAACCGGCTCATCACGCATTGCACGAACGCATACATTTGAATGCCGGGGACCCACACGGGATTATTGATTCGGGGCGGTGCGGCGATTGATGCGATGTGCGATGCGCCAGCGTATGCCTTCTTCTCCGACGAGACGGACGAGTTCTTCCTCACCCGGCGGCCCGTCGCCGTCAACCAGCCAGTAGATACCGTTCTCACGCTCCATCCAGCCGCCGTCTATCAACTCGCGGCGCAAGGTCGCCGAATCCTCGTGGTGCCGCTTGATAATCGCGTTGATGTCCTTTTCGGGGTAGCGCGTGCCTGGTTCGAAGCGGCCCGCGAGCCAGGTGAGGATAACATCGCGCTTCTTGCGGCTCGCCGGAATCTGTTTCAGGCGCTCCCCCTCGAACGACTGACGGAGCACCTTCCGATCCCACGCGGCCCCTTCGATATCGTCCGCGAGCGAGGCGATCCGTTCCGGCGTGAGAATCTCTCGACTCATCTGCCGCAAGATATGCATGTCCAGGCGGTAGAGATGCACCGTTCCTTCCGCACGCATCTGCACCAACCCCGCGTCGCGGAGTTTCGCGAGATGGTGCGAGACGGTCGGCGCTCTGAGGTGGAGGGAGTTCGCAAGTGCGTCCACGCTGCGCTCTCCATTCGCCAGCAACCCGACGATCTTCAGGCGGCTCTCGTCGGCCAGCGCACGGAAAAACTGCAATGCGACCTGCTGTTCTTCTTCACCCATTACAACGATCCTTTATTATTCGCCGCTCATCTACTTAGAAGTTTATCGAATAAAGGCGAGCCTGTCAAGAGAATGGCGGGTTATCTCCGGTGACGGCGGGCTTCAGTCGGTCGCAGTAAGGTTCGGCTGGCTGAAGCCCACCGTCACCCATACGGGATTGTCTCGCGCGCACTGAACCGAAAGTCGGTTGCCGCTCGTATCGTTACTGACCGTCATGGCATCGGTGATGCAATGTTGCCGGATGGTTGCACGACAGAATTCGCGCCAACTTGACAGAATGTGTATCATTAGCCCATCTTCCGAACAGGAACGCACATGCGCTTCAAGAGGGAAATCGCCATGAAACATCCATCCCGCCACCGCGCGAACCGTTGGCTGGGCATCGCGACATCGGTTCTGATCCTTGGCCTGATTACCGTTGCAATCGGGCTGCAATCCACGCGGGTGCGGGGGCATATCCCGTATCTGAATCGTCCCGCGCCAACAGCGACGCCGGCGGGCATCGTGCTGTCGCTCGGTCAGCAAGGGCCCGCTCCGGTCGTGAACTCGGCGGCGGTGTCGGCTCCGATCATCCCTGACGCGCCTGCGACGATCGCGCCTACTGCGGTCGCGCCTACCTCGGTCGCGCCGACGGCAGGAGCGCCGATCGCCACACCCGCGCCGACTGTCGTTGCTCAGGTCGCCGCTGTTTCGCCCACCACCGTGCCGCTCCCGACCGCAACGCTCGCCCCGACCTCTGTTCCCGCCGTACCGACCGTTGCAGTAGTGGCGAAGCCAGAAGCCATCGCGCCTGCCACCTTTCTTGAGCCGATGTCACATTGGTTCCAGGGCTGGAATCAGTGTGCCGAAGAATCTATCGCAATGTCGCTCTCGTATTTCGGCAGCAAGCTGCACCCAGACGCCGTGACGGCGTATTTACGCCCGAACAATGGCCCGAAGGGGAGCAAGAACGTCGAATCGAACCGGATCGTAGACTACTTGCGCGGGCAGAACGTGCATGCGGAAGCGTATCACGGCGGCACGGTGGATCGTGTCAAGCGGCTCGTCGCGGTCGGTGTCCCGGTCATCGTCGGGCAATGGCAGAATCGCACCGATCATGCGGGGGTCGGTCACTGGCGCGTCGTGCGTGGCTATGACGATGCGAAGGGTGTCTTCCTCATCAATGACTCGATGGAGGGCGCGGCCGTGCCGATCTCCTACGCCGAGTTCGACGACCTCTGGCCGGTGTACAACTACGTGTATATCCCTGTGTGGAACGACCGCCTCGCACCGGGCGTGCAGCGTGTGATGGGCGACGATATGAACCTCACGGTCAACGTCGCGCACGACATTAGTTATGTGCAGAACCGCATCGAGCAGCAGCCGACGAATGCCGAACTCTACTTCGCGCTCGGCGGCGCGTACTTCCGGGCCGGGGAGTTCCAGAAGGCGGTGGACGCATACCACAAGGCGCGAACCATGGGGTTGATCCAGAAGTATCAATGGACGCTCTGGTATCAGTCGTGGCCGGTTACGGCGATGGTCAACCTGGGGATGAATGACGAAGCGCTGCAAGTCTCGCAAGAAAATATCCGGACGGCGGGCGTTTTCGGGATCATGCATTACGAGCGCGGTATCGTCTACGAGCATAAAGGCGATATGGCGACGGCGAAGCGGGAATACCAACTCGCCCTCGTGGACGACAAGAACTATAAAGACGCGCAGACTGCGCTGGCTCGCCTTGGCGGCTGACGAGCTAATGAGGGGATTCCCTTCCTCATTGCTCATTGCTCATCACTCATTGCTTCGTGTTATGCTCTCCGCATGAACCGACGCAATGAGGGGAGCGAGCGATGACTGAGCAAAAGAACGCGGCGATCAAGGACCGGGTGAAGGCGCAATTCGCGGCGACAGCGGCGAACTACGTAGTCAGCAAAGGGCACGCCAGTGGCGACGACCTCGCCCGCCTCGTTGAACTCGCCGCGCCGACGGAGGACGATGTCGCGCTCGATATTGCCACCGGAGGGGGCCACACCGCACTGGCGGTGGCGAAGACGGCAGGGAAGGTGATCGCGTCCGATTTCACCCAGAAGATGCTGCTGACGGCGCGCGATTTCATCGGCTCGAAAGGGATGGCGAACGTGACGTACGCCCTCGCGGACGCCGAAAACCTGCCGTTCGCGGATCACGCTTTCAGCCTCGTCACGACGCGCATCGCGCCGCACCATTTCCCGGATACACGGGCCTTCGTTCACGAGGTCGCACGCGTCCTCGAACCGGGGGGGCGTTTTTTGCTCGAAGATAGCGCGGTACCGGAGGGCGAGGCGGGCGATTTGCTGAACCAGATCGAAAAGCTGCGCGACGGTTCGCACGTCCGCTCCGCGACCGAAGCGGAATGGATCGCGCTGCTTGCCGACGCCGAGTTCGAGGTAGTAAGCGTCGAGTTGTACCGCAAGGAACATGAGTTGGAGCAGTGGATCGGCCGCGCGAACGCGAGCGCCGACGCGGTGCGGAGCGCCTGGGCGAACGCCTCAGCCGCCACGAAGACATCGTTCGATGTCAAATACAACTCGGACGGCTCGGCCTACTCGTACAGCGACGACAAGGCCGTCATCTTCGCCCGCAAGCCCCTGTCGACATACTGATTGATCGTGGGCAATGGCAGAGGCGCGACGGAAATGCGAACGCTCAATACCGTCCACAATATCGCTTGGGCGCCGCAGCCGAACGAGTGTCACCTTGTCCTCGACGCGCAGTTGCCGCCGCTGGCGTTGATCTCAACCGCATTCGCACTCGCCTTTTCCGGCGATCGTCTTTTGTTGACGAATCTCGCCGCCCGTGGCTGGGACATTCCGGGCGGCCATCGTGAGGCGAACGAAAGCCCGGAAGAGACAATGCACCGCGAGGTGTACGAAGAGACCGCCGCGCGGCTCAGTGAGGTGATCGTCTTCGGGTATCAACGAATTTGCATCCATGCACCGAAGCCGAAAGGGTACCGCTACCCCTATCCTGAGGCGTACCAGGTCTTCTTTCGGGCAAACGTGGCGGCGCTTGACCCCTTTGCGGGAACTGAAGAGGCGATAGGGCGCGGTCTCTTCCCGCCTGCGGAGGCACGCGCGATACTCTGGGTACGCGATCATTGCGCTCTGTATGAGGCGGCACTTGGTGAAGCGAACGCTTGTCGCAATGGCGGTGAGCACGAAGGGTAAGGAGAAGCGACCATGCGTATCGGTGTCACATTCCCCCAAAATGAGATTACAGCGGACCCGATTGCCGTACGCGACTACGCTCAGGCGGCGGAAGGGCTTGGCTACACACATCTGCTCGCCTACGATCACGTTGTCGGCGCGGACATCACGAACCGGCCGGACTGGCGCGGGCCGTATACGACCGCGAGCCTTTTCCACGAGCCGTTCGTGCTCTTCGGCTACCTCGCGGGGGTGACGACGCGCCTCGAATTCGTGCCGGGCGTCATTATTTTGCCGCAGCGGCAAACCGTCCTCGTCGCGAAGCAGGCGGCGGAAGTGGATGTGTTGACGGGTGGGCAGTTCCGGCTTGGCATCGGCGTTGGCTGGAATGCGGTCGAGTACGAGGCGCTGAACGAGGATTTCGGCAATCGTGGCAAGCGGAGCGAGGAGCAGATCACCGTGCTCCGCGCGCTCTTCACCGAAGAGGTCGTGACGTTCCACGGCAGATGGCACCACGTCGAGGCGGCGGGACTCAACCCGATGCCCGTGCAGCGACCGATCCCGATCTGGATCGGCGGCAGTTCCGAGGCGACGCTGAAGCGTGTTGGCGAGATGGGCGACGGCTGGTTCCCGCAGCGCCCGCCGGACGAGACGGCGCGTGAGATGGTCGAGAAGACGCGGGAGTACGCGCGGGCTGCCGGGCGCGATCCGGCGACGATCGGCTTCGAGGCGCGTGTCAGCATCGCGGGCGCGCCCCCGGACGAGTGGGCACGGCAGGTCGAGGGCTGGCGCGCCATCGGGGCGACGCACCTGACAGTCAACACGATGAAAGCCAGGCTGAACTCTCCGCAGGAGCACATTGACGCCATCCGCCACTTTGCGGAAGCGGTCGGCGCATGACGACGCCCGGCATTCTCGGCATTTACGCGCACCCGGACGATGAATCGTTCGGCCCCGCCGGTGCGATTGCGGGCTACGCGCTGAACGGCACGCCGGTAGATGTGCTCTGTGCGACGCGTGGCGAGGCGGGGCAACTCGGCGATCCGCCCGTCACGACCCGCGCGGGACTTGGCGCGGCGCGCGAGGAAGCATTGCGCGCTGCCGTACGCATCCTCGGCTTCCGCGACCTGTATGTGCTCGATCACCACGATGGCGAACTCGCGGACGTGCCGTACGACACGCTGCTCGGCGAAGTGATGAACATACTGCGGCGCGTGCATCCCACGACGGTACTCACCTTCGGGCCGCGCGGCATCTACGGCCATCCCGACCACATTCGCATCTGGAAAGCGGCGACCGAGGCATTCTGGCGGCTGCGGGGCAGTGTGCCGGAACTCCAGCGGCTTTACTACCACGCCATCCCGCGCCGCGTCGGTCGCGCGATGAACCGTGTCATCCCCGGCCCGGAAGGGATGCCAAACACGGAACTTCCCGTGCCGTCGTCCGCACTGGAGGCGCAAATCGCCGCTCTCGCCGAGCACGCCAGGACGCAATTGGATGCACGCGGCATGCGCGAGCGATTGGTGCAGCAGCGTCCGACCGTCGCCTATCTGTATCGCGTCGAGCCACCGCTGCCGTACGGAGAGATTGACCGGAGCCTGGTACCGTGAGTTTACGGACCAACTACCATACGCATAGCCGGTACTGCGATGGCGAGGGCGAGATTGCCGAGTATATCGAGGCGGCGCTGGCAGCGGGCCTCGACTCATACGGAGTTTCCAGCCACGCGCCCTTGCCCGTGCCGACACGCGATCCGTGGATGATGCGTCTCGACGACCTCCCCACATACTGCGCGGAGGTTCGCCAACTTCGAGACACCTATCGCGACCGACTGCCGATTTTCCTCGCGCTCGAACTCGACTACGTACCCGGCATGGAAGGATTCATTCGCGAGCGGATTCTCCCGCACAACTTCGACTACTTCGTTGGCTCCGTCCATTTCGTCGGCACGGACGAGCGGGGCATGCCGTGGGAGATTGATGAAAGCGCCGATCGGTTCGCCGCCGGTCTGGACGGTGGTTGGCACGGCGATGTGCGGCGCGCGTTCGAGCAGTACTTCGCGTTGCAGCGCCAGATGATCGGCACGCCCGGCGTCGCGATTGTCGGCCACATGGACAAGATGAAGATGTGGAATGCGGACGACCGCTACTTCCGCGAGACGGACGCGTGGTACATCGCGGCGGTGGAGGAGACTTTACACGCCTTCAAAGCGGGCGGGTTGATCGTCGAACTGAATACCTCGGGCCTCCGCAAGGCGATTGCGTCACCGTTTCCCAGTCCGTGGCTACTCGCCCGCTGCCGCGATCTGGACATCCCGATCACCGTCACGGCGGACACCCATCAGCCCACCGATGTCGCCGCAGGCTTCACCGAAGCAGCCATCATCCTGCGCGATCTCGGCATCACGCACGTCGTCGCCCGCGATGGTGATCGCTGGGTACCGCGCCCGGTGGGCTGAACCCTTTTGAACCGCCAAGACGCCGTTACAGGCGCGGGTCAACCGGCTCACTTTCCATTGCCAGGACGCCGAAGACGCATTCGTGGACGCGGCGCAGTGGCTCGCGGCGGACGAACCGTTCCAAAGCCTCGATGCCGAGCGCGAATTCTCGCAGCGCGAGTGACCGTTTCGCCGATAATCCTCGATCGCGCAGCCGTTCAAGGTTGTCGCTGGCGGTATATTCGGGACCGTAGATGATGCGCAGGTATTCGCGCCCCCGGCACTTCACGGCGGGCTGCACGAGG
Organism: Thermomicrobiales bacterium; assembly: GCA_038238655.1. Classification (GTDB taxonomy): domain Bacteria; phylum Chloroflexota; class Chloroflexia; order Thermomicrobiales; family JALYUS01; genus JALYUS01. The sequence continues at coordinate 10,918 of JBBSFO010000064.1, forward strand.
CCGCGCCGCCCCCGCGCGATGAACTCTACCGGCTTGACAACCATCCCTTCGCCGCCGCGCTCGGTTAGCGCCGCCCACCAGGCGATGCCCGCCGCCTCGCTCGCTGGATCGGTCACGTTGACGGCGATATGCGCGGTCGCGATCAGGAGTGCGTCGTCGGCTGCGCAGATCGCGCGCAACGTCTCCAGATGCCAGCGATGATCCTTATCGGTGTGCACCGCGCCTTCTGTGGCGAGCAGATGAAACGGCGCGACCTTGAGGTCCGCGATGGACGCGACGGGCCAGCAGTACCGCCGGTATGCCTCCACATAGTGCGCGGTCATCGTTTGTCGCGCCTCTGCCCGCGCCAATAGTTCGTCCACTGCGCCGCCGTTTGCACGTGCCTGTGTGAGCACGGCGACCGTTTCACCAAGCGCGGCGCGTGCGGCGGCGCCAGTGGCGGCATACTGCTGCCGGATCAATCCCTGTGCCTTCGCTGACCACGGCATAAGTTCGCAATCGAGGCATGCCCAGTCGGTGCCGAATCGCTCCCAGAAGTTCGTCGCATCGAGCGCGCCTTTGATGCGGCGCAAGAGCGCGTCTTCGAGTGGGGTGTCGTCGAAGAAGCGTCGCCCCGTCCGCGTGTAGCAGATGCCGATAGTCGGACTCGGACTCGAACCCGGCTCAACGATCCCGAACCGCGTGCGCACCACGTCCTTATCCCGACAGATGATGACGATAGCGCGCGAACCCATGTGTTTCTCTTCGCAGATCACCTCGGGGATGCCCTGATGCCGGTAGTAGGCGAAGGCCTCAGCGGGGTGCTCCAGCAAGCCGGGATCGCGCGATGTCTCGGACGGCGACATCGTCGGCGGCAGATAGATCAACCATTTCGGGTCAACGGCGAAGCGGCTCATCGCTTCGAGCGCGGCGGTCGCGTTCTCCTCGCGGATTGTCACAGCATGATGGAGGCGCGTCGCAATCTGCCGCTTGCCCGAAACATCTGCCATGTCGAGCAGATCGTCGTGTTGCTGCTGCGCCGTCAGCGCAGGTGCCTGCTCCGCTTCCGGAATGAAGGGGCGCGCGGGTTCGGCGTAGGTTCGGCGGGCCGGAACGGAGACAATCTCCATTTCCGGGTAGCGCAGTGCCGTCAGTTTGCCGCCGAAGACGCAGCCCATGTCAATATTGATCGTCTGGTTCAGCCATTCCGGTTCGGGGACAGGCGTGTGGCCGTAGACGACCCGTGCCCTACCGCGATATTCGGTGGCCCAATCGTAGCGAACGGGCAGGCCAAACGCGTCAGTTTCGCCTGTCGTCTCGCCGTACAATGCGAACTCGCGTACTTTGCCGGAACCGCGTCCCTGCATCTCCTGCTTCATCCCCGCGTGCGCGACGACGAGTTTGCCACCATCGAGGACGTAATGGCTGACCAGTCCATCGAGAAATGTCGCGACCGCTTCGCAGAACGCGGGCGGTTCGTTCCCCAGCTGCGCCACCGATTCGGCGAGGCCGTGCGTGATCTGCACGTCGCGGCCGCGCAGTTTCCGCACGAGTTTCACGTCGTGATTGCCCGGCACACAGATCGCATCGCTCCGCGCCACCATGCCCATCACGAGGCGGAGCACGCCGGGGATATTTGGGCCACGATCCACGAGGTCGCCGACGAAGACCGCCTTGCGCCCTTCAGGTGGCACGACCGCGATTCCTTCTTCGGTCTCGGCTGACACACCATAGCCCAGTTGCCCCAGTAGCGCGCTGAGTTCATCGAAGCAGCCGTGTACGTCGCCGATGATGTCGAACGGACCGTGATCGTCCATGCGGTTGTTCCAGAGCCGCTGACGGGTGATCCTCGCGTGCGCGATCTCTTCTTCTGAGGAAAGGACGAAGACATGCCGGAACCCTTCGCGCTGCAATCCGCGCAGCGACTGGTGTAAGTTCCGCGTCTGGTTACGGACGACGTGCGGCCCGAAAGCGCGGTCGGGGCGATTTTCGTTGCGTTCCAGGCAGACCTGCTCCGGCAGATTGAGGACGATCGCGACGGGCAAGACATGATACTGCCGCGCGTGGGCGACCAGCGGCTTCCGCGCTTCCTGCTGGACATTCGTCGCGTCCACGACGGTCAACCGCCCAGCGGCGAGACGTTTCACCGCGATGTAGTGCAGCACATCGAAGGCATCGTTCGTCGCCGCCTGGTCGTTCGCGTCGTCGGAGACGAACGCACGGCAGGCGTCCGACGAGATCACTTCTGTCGGCAGGAAGTGCGCCCGCGCGAACGTGGACTTGCCCGACCCCGACGCGCCAATCAGCACGACGAGTGAGAGTTCAGGGATCGTGAGGTTCATCAGTACTCTTTCCCATGCAGCATACGACATTCGTCTTCTGTCGGCAGTCTGCAAATTGATCCATCTTGCTCCAATGCGCGC
>JBBSFO010000065.1:0-13201 GCA_038238655.1 Thermomicrobiales bacterium
CCCCCCTCTCACCCTCGCGTAAACACCTGGTTGGGTCGACCCCAGCGAGACGGTCTTGGCGGGGGGGTTAACCCCCCCCCCCCGGCCCCTTCCCCTTGTCTGGGGAGGGGGCCCGGGGGTGAGGTTTCCTTTCCCGCTACTTCGGCGCGTCGTGCGGGCTGTCGTCCGACACGAAGACCGTGTCATAGGCGCGGAAGAAGATGTTATTGTTCGGCACGACGTACCCCTGCTTGTTCTTCGGGAGTCCCGTCATCCACGGTTTGATCGCGTAGTTCACGACCTGCCAGTAGAGCGGCATGGAGGCAAACTGGCTCTGAATGCGCGTCTCGGCCTGGTAATAGAGGTCCAGCCGTTTCTTCGGGTCCGGTTCCGCCGCGCCCTTCTTCGTGAGGTCATCGAAGACCGGGTCGTTGTAGGACTGCCGGGCGCCATTTCCTTTGTTATGCAGCGAGAAGGTCGAATAGTAGTTATTGTGCGGGTCCGGATAGTCCGAATACCAACGGTAGAGCAGCAACTGGAGGTCGAACGCGAAGCGGCGCGAATTCCATACCTTGCTCTCCAGGGGCGTGAGCGCGACATCCATGTTGAGATTTTCTTTCCATTCCCGCGCCATCTCGTCGGGCGTGCCCGCCGGGATGTCGGTGTCCGACGAGTTATATGACAACTCGATCTTCGGCCAGTTCCTGCCGCCCTCGAAGGTCGTGCCCTTGAGCGCTTCCATCGCCGCCTTCGGGTCATATTTCTGGATGTTCTTCAGCTTGTTATCGTCGTCGTCGAAGTAGCCGAAGATGCCGGGGGCACTGTGCGCATGTGCGACCAGATGGACTTTCTTGCCCACTTGATTGACGAGGCGATCTCGGTCAACGGCAAGGATGAGCGCTTTGCGCACTTCCAACTTATCGAACGGCGGGTGGCCCGTGTCCGGCACGAGGAAGCGGGTGAAGGGATTGACGTACGGGAAGACCTGGGCCTTCAATTTGGCGTCGTTCTTGAAGCGCTCCACCTGTACGGGTGGAATCTCCTGCCAGTCAATATCGTTGTTTTCGAAGGGCAGCGTTGTCTTCGTCAGGTCCGGCAATATCTTGACGGTGATGTATTTCTGGCGCATCGCCTTCGCATTCCAGTACTTCTCATTGCGCACGAAATCTATTTGGGCGTTGTGTTTCCATGCGGTCAGCACGTACGGGCCGCTGCAGACAACTGGCGCACCGGTTTTGTTTGGGTCCGTCCATGAGGAGACACCCTTCGCATCCGTGAACTTCTTCACCTGATCTTCGCGCGCGACCGTCGAGGCGGCGAGGAAGGCAAACTGGCCGGGGATCAGCGCGTAGAAATCGCTCCCGGTCACTTCGAAGGTGCCGTCATCTACGGCCTTGACACCGACCGCTTGCGCCAGTTTGTCCAATTGATCGGCGGGCGCTTTCACGTCGGCGGAGGAGAACTCGGCGGCACCCACGATTACACCGTCCCAGAAGGAGGCGTAGCCATTACCGGTGCGCGGATCAATCTGCCGCCGGATCGAGTAGACATAGTCCTTCGCGGTGAGCGGCTGGCCGTCACTCCATGTCACGCCCTTGCGCATCTTGAAGGTGTAGACCTTGCCACTGTTCGAGTAGGACTCCGCGAGATCGGGCAGGATCTGGAAGTCCTGATCGTAGCGCAGAAGGCCGGAGACATGTTCGATCCGACCGTCATTGTACGTATCGCGATTGAAGTCATTGTCCACCGGCTCGGGAACCGACCAGCCGATCAATACCTTTTTGCTCTCTGGCCCGGTCGCGGCGGCCGTTGTCGGCGCGGCGGCTGACGACGCGGCGGCGGTCGCGGGTGCCGTGGCTGCGGGGGCCGCAGTTGCTGCTACGGACGCGGCGGGCGCGGTCGCTGCCGGTGCACTGGCGGCAGCGGCGGTTGGCGCGGTCGTCGCGGCAGGCGCGGCGGTGGTCGGCGCAGCGGCCGGAGGCTTAGTCGCGGTGGCGGCGGGCGCACTGGTCGCAGTCGGGCTGCTGCTCCCGCCGCAGGCAGCGAGGGCGGCGGTACCGGCGACGGCGCTCGCCATCGCGAGGAAGCGGCGGCGGGGCATACCCGCGATGCGCAGGTTGCGCTCCAGCCGTGCCAGCATCTCGGGGTCACGCAACACCGCACGATCATCGGTTCGGTCGGTCGTCTCCATACCCATCGTCTCCCCTCTGCATCCGCAGACATCAACCAATGGCGCTGCCTCGCCCGAGCCATCGCCCCACAGGCCCCACACCCACTACCCCCACATCGAGCGATGACGACCCTGGGCGTCACCCTCGTGGATGCCGTACGATGCGTAACGCCAGCGTATCGGCGTTACCCCTGAATGGACTATGTACAAAGCGCCGAGAAACCCCGGCTCTCTTTTGTCTTTTTCACGACGATTGTGCGTGAGTGTACCATGCGTCAAGCGTTTCCACAAGGAGGTGCATTCAGTAAACGGAACAAGTAGCCGGAAATTAGTAGTTCCATAGGACGGGGAGGGCGTACGCGATGGCGCGAATTCGCTCGCTGCATAGTCCTCCCTTCCCCGGCGCGGTATGATGCACCGCACTGCACGATGGTTGTTTATTGAAGGAGATGCGACATGGCAGGTACCGCAGCGACGGATTCACTCGTCAGCGTCGAATGGCTGCGCGATCATCTGGACGATCCGAACATCCGCATTCTCGATACGCGCGGCTACGTCCACCACCTCGACGACGGCAAGGGCACGATGGTCGTCACCTATGCGGGAGCGCGAGACGAATACGACGCGGCGCACATCCCCGGCGCGGTCTTTGTGGACTGGACGAGCGACATCACGGACCCGGACGACCCGGTGCCCGTGCAGATTGCGCCGCCGGAACGGTTCGCGGCGTGGGCATCCCGTGCGGGCATCGGCGACACAACGCACGTCGTCGTCTACGACCACACGGGTGGCACGATCGCGACGCGCGTCTGGTGGGACTTGCTCTACTACGGCCACGACCGCGTTTCCGTCCTGAATGGCGGTTGGAAGCAGTGGTCTGCTGCGGGGATGCCGACAACGAACGATGCGGCAACCGTCGCACCCGCGACGTTCACGCCGCGCACCCGGCAGTCAATGCGCAAGACGGTGGACGAGGTCGCGCTCATCAGCGGCACACATTCCGCCCAATTGATTGACGCCCGCGCGCCGGATCAATACGCGGGCGCGGTCGTGCGGAGCGGACGAGCAGGGCACATCCCCGGCGCGATCAATATCCCTTCCACAACACTCTTTGACCCGGCGACAGGCATCTGGAAGAGCGACGAAGAACTCGCCGCCATCCTCCACGACGCCGGTGTCTCGGACGGGCAGCCCGCAGTCGCCTACTGCGGCGGAGGAGTGAGCGCGACGAGCGTCCTGTTCGCCATGCACCGCACCGGGCACCGCAACTGGGCCAACTACGACGGCTCCTGGAACGAATGGGGCCAGCGCAACGATCTCCCGACCGAGTCGAGCTGGGACGAAACCGATTGAACCACAGAGGCGCAGAGAGCGCAGAGGACGCAGAGAAAGAAATGGGATGATGTGACGGGAAATGTGCGGGGTGATGTGCCGCAACAATTGAATGCGCTCACACACGAGGTGCATCGTTCGCTTGGTCCGGGTTTTCTTGAGTCAGTCTACGAAGAGGCGCTCTACATGGAACGGTATGACCGAGGCATCGCGTTTCAGCGACAATACGAGGTCACGGTTCGTTCCAAGGAGCGCGCCGTTGGAACGGGTCGAGTCGATCTTATTATCCGTGAAACGATTGTCGTTGAACTGAAAGCCGTGGACGCATTGGTGCCGATTCACACTGCACAACTGCTTTCCTATCTTCGCGTCACGGGTTATCCACTCGTTTTGCTCATCAACTTCAACATCGCGGCGCTCAAGGATGGCGTGCGGAGGATTGCGCTCTCCCCTTCTCTCCTGTAAATGTTTCTTCTCCGCGATCTCTGTGTCCTTTGCGTCTCTGCGGTTCGTTTGGTTTCGACCAGTTTCAGAGGGGGGTGTCATGCGAGAGGTAGGGGCGGAGCGGATTGGCGGGTTCGGGACTTCGATTTTTACTGAGATGACGCGGCTGGCGATCAAGCATCAGGCGGTCAATCTCGGACAGGGGTTCCCGGATTTCGCCGGGCCGGATTTCGTCAAGGAAGCGGCGGCGGCGGCGATCTTCGCCGATCATAATCAGTACGCGCCCAGCCACGGTGTGCCGCGCTTGCGGGCCGCTATCGCCTCGACCTGGGGTGCGATGTACGGGCGGGAGATTGACGCCGACCGCGAAGTCACCGTCACGACGGGCGCGACGGAGGGGATGCATGCCGCGCTGCTCGCCCTCGTGGACCCCGGCGACGAGGTGATCCTCTTCGAGCCGTTCTACGACGCCTACGTGGGCGACATTGTCTATGCCGGGGGCGTGCCGCGCTACGTAACGCTCCAGCCGCCGGATTGGTCGTTCGACCCGGACGCCCTCGCCGCCGCCTTCACCGAGAAAACAAAGGTCATCATCCTCAACACGCCGCATAATCCGACCGGCAAGGTCTTCACACGGGATGATCTGGCGCAGATTGCCACGCTCTGCCAGCAGCACGACGTGATCGCGATCACCGACGAGGTGTACGACCGCATCATCTTTGACGATGCCGTGCATGTGCCGCTCGCGACTCTGCCCGGCATGTGGGAGCGCACACTGACTCTCAACAGCACTGGCAAGACGTTTAGCATGACGGGCTGGAAGATCGGCTACGCGATCGGCCCGGCACACCTGAATGCCGCCCTGCGCACCGTCCATCAGTTCAGCGTCTTTGCTACCGCGACGCCCTTCCAAGAGGCAATGGCGACAGCATTTGAGCAGGCTGACGCGCGCGACTACTACGCGCACCTGAAGCGCGATTACACCGCGCGGCGGGACGCGATGCGCGCGATGCTCGAAGGCGCGGGGCTACCAACACTGAAGGCGGGCGGCACCTTTTTCCTGCTGGCGGACGTCAGTAGTTTCGGCAAGCCGGACGATGTCGCCGCCTGCTTCCATCTGATCGAGACAGCGGGCGTCGTCGGCATCCCGCCTTCCGTCTTTTATGCGGACACGAGCCGCGCCGCGCTCCTGATCCGCTTCTGCTTCGCCAAGCGCCCCGAGACATTGCAAGCCGCCGCCGCACGCTTCACCCGCCTCGGTGGGTCGGCCTCCTGACTGTGGAATGAGCGGTACGCGCCTATTCCTCGTAGCCGAATGTTGGCGGGGGTGGTGGCAGGTCAGGGTCGCCGCCCGTCTCGCGTCGCAGCCATGCCCGGATGTCCGGCTCATGGTCCGTATGCAGATGCACGAACGAGTAGCCCAGCACTGCGGGACCGATAGGCAGATCGCCCAGCCACGCGAAGCGGCCGGGCGTCAGCAGGTCGTCGGTAGGCATCGCTGTCACCGCCGCACCCATCGCGTCGAACTGCGCCGCCGTCTCCGCGAGCACGTCTGTGGCGGGCCGATCCTTGTCACGCGCGGCGAACCACGCGTTGATGGCGTCTATGTCCGTGCCCTCCTCCATACCTGCGGGCCACGGGTGGGCAGGTGGCCCCGCTCCTCGGTATGCGGCCTCCAGGCGGGCAACGGTCAACCCGCGCCAGCTATTGAGGTGGGCCGCCATCTCCCTGAATGTCCATGACCCGTTGTTCGTGCCGGGTCGGTCCATCAGCCCCGCCGCCTCGACCGCCGCGACAAGCGCATCCCAATAGCGCCGCTCGGCATTAATCGCGGCGAGCAGATCATCTTTTGTCGGTGTCCTGTCTGACATCAGATCACTCCTTGTAGAGAAAGCGGTTGCCGGATTCATGCGGCGCAATGCGCGTGCCAGGTGGCTACACTATGGCTCCTGATTTCCGCAAATACGTTGACACCCGTGAAATTCCGCACGATAATCAGCGCGTGCAGTCTTCGGGGCAGGGTGTAATCCCCGACCGGCGGTGAGGCAGTCGTTACCCGCATGCCAAGCCCGCGAGCCATACCGATACGTCCCAACGGGTATGGCAGACTCCGGTGCGATTCCGGGGCCGACGGTGAGAGTCCGGATGGGAGAAGACGCATCACGAGTGTGTGGCGGGTGACGCGATCCCGGAGGGGACGCGGGGAGACATGGTAGCACAGGCTTTCTCGCCTGTGGTTTTCGGCAGGCGAATGCCCGCCGCCATTATGCTTTCCCACCGCTTTCCTATTTTCGGTATCCGCACGCACGCATGTCCCGACGACTGTATGTCGCCGGGATTTTTTGTGCCCCCGGCGTGGTTATCCGTATCGGGAGGGATACCGGATGGTTGGGACACTCGAACGCACGAAGCACACACCGGCAACGGTTGCCACGCCCGCACCGCCGCACAAAGCGACGCGGCGGCACGATTTCTCTTGGCTCAATACGCTTGCGCCGATCGTCGCCTTCGCGCTGCTCATTATTGTTTGGAAAGCCGTCGTGGTCGTCGGCGGCTACAAGCCGTTCCTTCTGCCCCCGCCAGAGACGGTCGCGCGGTCGTTTTGGGATGCGTTGCGCGTCGGCATCCTCTGGCCACATCTCCGCACGACGCTGATCGAGGCGGGCTACGGCGCGGTGGCCGGGATTACCGTCGCCTTCGTGCTCGGCTACGTGCTCGTCCACATTCCGCTACTCGACCGCGCACTCTCCCCGGTGATCGCCGCGTGTCAGGCAATGCCGATTGTCGCTATCGCCCCCATCTTCATCCTCTGGTTCGGCACGGGGCTAGTCCCGAAGATACTGATCTGCGCGCTGATTGTCTTTTTCCCGGCGCTTGTGACGTGGATGATCGGACTGCGCGCCATCGAGCCGGATCTGATCGGCGTCGCGAACCTCGCGGGCGCAAACCGCTGGCAGATCCTCCGGTACGTCGAAGTGCCGCTCGCGCTCCCGTCGCTACTCGGCGGCATCCGGATCGCCTTTACCCTCTCGGTGATCGGTGCGGTCGTCGGCGAGTTCGTTTCGGCACGACAGGGACTTGGGTACCTCCTAAAGCAGGCGGAATTCCTTTATGACACGCCGCTCAAGTTCGTCGCGCTCTTCTCCCTGATGGCGATATCCGCGCTTGGCTATCTCATTGTTGCCCTATTGGAACGTTTGCTGCTCTCGTGGAAGGACTAACTCATGCACCGTCGTACGCTTCTTGTCGTCGCTGCCAATGCGTCACTCGGCGCCCTGCTCGCCGCTTGTGGCGGGTCGAGCGCGACCGCCACGCCGAATGCCACAGGAAATCCGATTGCACCGTCCGCGTCCGCCCGTGCCACCACCGGCCCGGCGACAGCGGCCCCCGCGTCCACAACGAGCGCCGCGAGCACGATCACCGCGCCCTCCGCTGTCACAGGCAAGGCGCTGACAACCGTAAAGGTCGCCTTCAGTTACATCCCGAATGTCCAGTTCGCCCAATTCTATATGGCGGACGCGAAGGGCCGGTTCGCCGCCGAGGGCATGAAAGCGCAGTTTGATTACGGCTCGACGACCGATCTTATGCAACTGACGGCGCGCGGTGATCGAGATTTCCTCAACGCCAGTGGCGATGAGGTTGCCCTCGCACGTGCGCAGGGGTTACCGGTCGTATACGTTGCGGCTGTATACCAACAGTACCCTATTGCCGTCTTCGCTACAAAAGGCAAAGGACTGACAGACGCGCAATCGCTCACGAAGCTCAAAGTCGGCATCCCGAGCAAGAACGGAGCGAACTACATCGGCTACAAGGCGATCCTCTATGCAAATAAGATTGACGAGAGCAAGGTAAATCTGCAGGAAATTGGCTTCTCGCAGGTCCAATCCGTTCAGCAGGGGAAGGTGGATGCGGGCATCGGCTACGTCAATAATGAGCCGGTGCAACTGAAGGCACAAGGCGTGGATGTGGACCTGCTACGGGTTTCAGATGTCTATAACCTCCCCTCCGCCGGGATCGTGACGAGCGAGAAGATGATCGCGGAACGCCCGGAGATGGTGCGCGCCTTCCTGCGCGCCCTGATCGCGGGGATGCGCGACACGCAGACGGACCCAAAGGGCGCATTCACGGAAGTCCTGAAAATCGTCCCCGAGGCAGCGAAAACGGCGGACGTCCAGCAGCAAGTCCTTGCCGCGACGATTGATCTCAGCGGCGACCCGGCGAAGTACGGCACGATTGACCCCGCCGCCTGGACTCGCATGGCGACCTTCATGAAAGAAACCGCCCTCGTCAAGGGCGACTCGAAACCGGAAGAGATGTACACCACCAAATTCCTGCCATAACCGATTGAACCGCAGAGACGCAGAGGGCGCAGAGGGACACAGAGAAAAACAAGGGAAAGGAGGGAAAGGCGGACGCAACTCTCTCTGCCTCCTCTTCCCTCTCTGCGTCCTCTGCGTCTCTGCGGTTCAATCGGTCTCCTCCGTAAGCCAATCGTCACTTTCCGTGCGTATACTGATCGAAGCAGATGAATGCGAAGGGGAGAACGATGAACGAGCGGCGCACGGCGGGATGGATCGGATTCGGGGCGGGCGTGGTCGCGGCCGCGCTGATGGGCGTGGTAATGCTCATAGTGCGAATGGCGGCGGGCGTCCCGTCGTACCCGGAACTGATCGGCAACGCGCTCACCAGCAATGTGCCGATTGCCCTCTTTAATCTTTCCACCGGCACATTGGGGACGGAAACGAAGCCGCTGCTCTTTTCCATCATCGTGCTGGGCATGGTCGTAGTCGGCGGGCTGCTTGGCCTCCTCTATACGCGCCGCCTGTGCCGCCCCGATCAGGGCTGGCGGGGGATGCTCTTTCCCGCCGTCCGGCTTGGCGGCATCGTCTGGCTCGTGCTCATGCTCGGGCTGTCGCCGCTGGTCGGCGCGGGTGTGCTCGGTATGTCGCTGCGCGGCGGGCCGACGGGGTATCTGCTGACCGGGCTACTCCTTTGCGGCATCTATGCAGCCACGCTCGCCGGAATGACTGCGGCGTTGCGCGCTGCCTTCACCCCGCGCGATGTGAATCTCAGTAAGCCAAAGAAAGCGGCGCAGATCGCGCGAGACGAGCGCCGCCGTGCCCTCCTGCACAACATTGCCATCGGTGCGGCGGTCGTCTCGCTGGGCGGGTTAGCCGTGCAGGTCCGCCGCTTCGCCTTCCATTCCGTGCCGGGCACATCGGCGCCGGACGCACCATCGTCCGACGAACCGACGGCAGTGCAGCAGCAAGCGGCGGGAATCGCGCAGGCCGCCCGCGCACAAGTCGGCCCGTCCACGGATCCGGCGTTCGCGGCAGTCGCGAGCAAACTTCCCGCCGAGGTGACGGACGCAGATCGTTTCTACGTGATCTCGAAGAATTTCAGCGACCCCGTCGTGCATGTCGAGCGATGGAAGATTGACGTGAATGGCCTGGTCGAGCGGCCTTTCTCGCTCACCTACGCGGACCTTCTCGCCATGCCGAGTGTCACGTTCCTGCGAACGATGGAGTGCATCAGCAACGATATCGGCGAGAACCTGATTAGCAACGGCGAGTGGACGGGCGTGCCGCTGCGCATGGTACTCGAACAGGCGGGCATGAAACCAGGCGCGATCAAGGTGCAGTTCACCGCGTTCGATAGCTACACGACGGCGATCCCCCTCGGTGAGGCAATGGAAGAACAGACGATTCTCGCCTATCACCTCAATGGTGTGCCGCTCCCCCAGCGTCACGGCTTCCCCGCCCGGCTGATCTTCCCCGCCCACTTCGGCATGAAGAACCCGAAGTGGATTACCACCATTACCCCGACCTCAGACGACTATCTCGGCTACTGGGAGCGGCAGGGGTGGACGGATAGCTCGGTCGTCCAGACGATGTCTCGTATTGATACGCCGACACGCACGACCGAATTGAAAGTCGGCGTTGAGACGATCGTCGCGGGCATCGCCTATGCGGGCAATCGGGGCATCGCAAAAGCCGAAGTGAGCACCGACGATGGCGAATCCTGGCACGAGGCGGCGCTCCAGCCCCCGCTCGGCCCGCTGACGTGGGTCTTCTGGGCCTACCATTGGACGCCGCCGAAAACGGGCGAATTCAAAGTCCTCGTCCGCGCCACGGATGGCACGGGCGCGCTCCAGACCGCGAAATCGGCCCCGCCGATCCCCACCGGCGCCACCGGCTACCACCGCGTCCCGATGACCGTCCGGTAGAAACCGATTGAACCGCAGAGACGCAGAGAGGGAAGAGGGGGAGAAGAAATAGGGTTCACTTTTTCTCCTCTCTGCGTTTCTCTGCGTCCTCTGCGTCTCTGCGGTTCATCCCCGGTTTCAGTATCCCGCTTTGATGTCCACGGCATCGCGGAGTTCTTCGCCGGCGAGGAAGCGGCGGACATTTTCGACGAGCAAGTCAATACCGCGTTCCCAGTAGTGGGGGGTGCTGGCGGCGGTGTGACCGGTGACGAGGACATTCGGCATCTCCCAGAGGGGAGAGTCGGGTGGGAGGGGTTCGGGCGTCGTCACATCGAGGCCCGCGCCCGCGAGCGTGCCGCCACGCAACACGGAAATCAGCGCTTCCTGATTGATGAGTCCACCCCGACCAATGTTATACAGATACGCCGTGCGCTTCATCTGATCGAGTTCGTCCCGGTCAATCGTGTACTTCGTCGCGCTCGTCAGGGGCAGGCAGAGGCAGACGTGATCGGACTCCGCGAGCAGTTCCGGCAGGTCGTCGCCGGCAAGCAGCCGCGCCACGTACGCGGGCTTGTGATCCGGGTGCCGCTGGATAGCGAGCACGCGCATACCGATGCCGTGCGCCTTGCGCGCCAGTTGCTGGCCGATCTCGCCCATGCCGATAATGCCGAGCGTCTGCCCACCTAACTCGAAGGTCGGCAGCGCGGCATCGTCTTCCGGCCACTGATGCTGATCCTGCTGATGGAAGAGTGGCCGGAGGGCACGCGCGAAAGAGAGCATCATCGCCAGCACATGCTCGGCAATGTTCGGCGCGGCGATGCCGCTGAAGTTGGTCAGCAGAATGTCGCGTTCGGCGAGTGCGTCAATCGGCAGATTCTCGACGCCCGCACTGGTCGCCGCCACCCAGCGGAGTTTCGGCGCGTGCGCGAGCAGATCGGGCGTCAGCGATGTGCCGCCAATCAGCGCGTCGGCGTCGCCAATCTCCGCCTGCAACGCCTCCGGCGTGATGCAGAGCGGAAAGTCCGTATCCGGGAACTCCTGCTGCAACCGCTCGACGTAGCGCGCCTCCAGCGGTACTTGCACGATCAGTTTCGCTTTTGTCTGCTTGCTCTTGCCCACATTCCGCTCCTCGCGCACGTCGCTATCGCGGCGCGTTGTTGCGCCGCGTGGAAACACCCTCGCACGCAGGATGCCAACCCTCGACGGACAGCCACAGAAGCGGTACGATACCCTCGCTGGAATACATGGAGGCGACAAATGCAGACACAGGAATATACATACTACATTATCTGGGACCCGGAAGACCGCGTTTGGGTAACGCATGTTCCAGACCTCAATGGCCTCTCCACCTACGGTGAAACGAAGGAAGAGGCCATTGCGATGACAAAAGAGGCGATCGAAGGGTATATTGAGGCAGCAATCGCCCAAGGGATCCTGCTGCCGACGCCTTCTTCTCAGTTCGACAAGATCGCGGTCACCGTTCCGTGACCCGCCTGCCGCGCATAAGCGGAAAGAAAACGCTTGCAGCATTGCTACGCGGCGACTATACCCTCACACATGTTCGTGGTAGTCATTACTACCTCCGTCACTCCGAGAAAGCACTACTCATTACCATACCAGTCCACGGAAACCGCGATCTTCCTCCCGGTACACTCCGGTCTATTCTCGATCAAGCGAACTTGACCGTAGACGAGTTTATCGAGTTGCTCCACGACTGATTCTCCTCAAAGTGGGGGGAGGCGATCTGCCCACGGACAGGCCAATTCGAATGCTGCAGCGGCGCGGAGGACGGTCGCTTCATCGTAGCGACGACCGACGATGTGCAGGCCGACGGGGAGGCCGCTCGCGGTGAAGCCGCAGGGAACGGTCGCAGCGGGCTGGCCGGTGAGGTTGAAAGGATAGGTGGCGGCGGTCCATTGCCACCCCTCGACCGGTTGCCCGTCAATCGTCTCCGGGCTGAAGCGGTTGAGGCCGAATGGTGGGCAGGCGACGGTCGGCGTCAGGAGCAGATCGTATGTCTCGAAGAAGGGCCACGTCTGCTGCCAGAGTTGCTCGCGTTCGGCGTGCGCGGCCATGATTTCTGCGACGCCGAGGGTGCGGTACCGCTCGACAACTGCCGCGAGGCCGGGGTCCATCAGGGCCAATTGCTTCGGCGTCAGCTGTGCGTTGCGGCCCGCGATCAGGCCGTGGAAGAGCACATCAATCGCGTGGCGCGGGTCGGCAAAGCCGGGATTCGCTTCCTCGACGGAGCAGCCGAAGTCTGCGAACCGCTGGGCGGCGGCGGTCGTGATCGCGCGTACTTCCGGGTCCACGATCATATATCCGAGGTCGGCGCTCCACGCGACGCGCAAGCCCGTGATGCCGCCGTTGCACGCCGCGAGGTAGTCCACACCGCTTGCGGGGAGCGATTGGCGGTCGTACTCGTGCGGCCCGGCCAGCGCGTTCAGCATCAGGGCGGCGTCGCGCACGGTGCGCGTCATCGGGCCGAGATGCGCGACATCAAGCCCGATTGTCGGGGAAGGGATGCGGCCATACTGCGGCTTCAGGCCGAAGATGCCGCAGAAACTGGCGGGCGTGCGGATCGAGCAGACGCCGTCGCTGCCCGTCGCAATCGGCGCCATCCCCGACGCCACCGCGACCGCGCTGCCGCCCGACGATCCGCCCGGCGTCCGCTCGGTGTCCCACGGGTTGACGCACGGCGGGCCAAGGCGGTTGTCCGTCGCGCCCTTCCAGCCGAACTCCGGTGTGTTCGTCTTGCCGACGATGATCGCCCCGGCACCGAGCAGCCGCTCAACGATCGGATGATCCTCGTCCGGCACGAAGTCCTGATAGAGCAGCGAACCGCGCGTCGTGCGGATGCCTTTGGTATAGGAAAGGTCCTTGACCGCGACGGGCACGCCATGCAGCGGGCCGAGCGGGTCGCCACGCAGCACCGCCGCCTCCGCCGCCCGCGCCGCCTCGCGGGCCTGCTCGTCCGCCACCGTCAGATAGGCGCGAAGGCGCGGGTTGAAGCGCTCGATCCGCGCCAGCACGGCGTCCACAAGTTCGACGGGCGAGAGCCGCCGGTCACG
>JBBSFO010000066.1:0-13177 GCA_038238655.1 Thermomicrobiales bacterium
CCGGAAGGGGTGGGATATCCTCATCCGCGCGATTCCCGCTGTCGCTGCCGCCATCCCGGCGGTCCGTTTCATTTTTGCCGGGCATACGGGGCGAGATCGGGTGGACTTCGATACACTGGTGCGCGAACTCGGCGTCGGACGACTGATCGAAACACCGGGGCGCGTCGCGGAAGCGGAGAAAATTCGCCTTCTGCGCTCATCGTGGGCGCTCGCATTGCCCGCGCGCTACGAGGGATTCGGTCTCCCGCTTGTCGAAGCAATGATGGTCGGCACACCGGTGGTGACGACGAATGTCCCCGCATGCAACGAGATCGTCCAGGATGGCAAAAACGGCCTTGTCGTTCCTCCAGACGATCCTCATGCGCTTGCGGGCGCATTGATCCGTCTGCTCGCCGATGAAGAACTGCGCGATCGCCTGGCGCGCCAGGCCGCCGATGATGCCGCCCTGCGCTATGACATGGCAGTCGTCGCGCGGCAGTTCGAGCAACTGTACGGAGCGCTGATCGCGGGACGCCACTGATGCGTGTCCTGTACTTCACGGGCGCGTATCGCCCCGCCTCGATGGTCAGCCACACGCATGGCGATCTCGTTGCCGCGCTCCGCGCGCGTGGCGTTGACGTCGAAATCGCGACCCTCGGGGGGGGCGAACAATCCTGCGCTGTGGTGTCGAGCAGCGATCGGCACGGCACGACGGTCTGGTCTATCGCCCCTGCGCACGGGCGGCGCGACCGCTTGATGCGTGCCTGGTACGCCCGCGTCTGGGCGTTTGCCCCTTTTGGCGGGGTCGTCCGCGCGCTGCGTGCCTTCCTCACGCCTGAACGGCTTGCACAAGCAGACATCCTGCACGTCGGTATGGCGTTTCCTTACGCGACGGCATTTCGCCACGCACTGAACGGATGCCAAAGTCCGCCGACGCTCGTCACCATCACTGGCGGCGATGTTCAGACCGACGACGCAACCGGATACGGATACGGTCGTCTCCCCGCGACACGCGCGGCAATCCGACGAACGCTCCAGTGGGCGGCGCTGGTGCAGGCCAATTCGCCACGCTCCGCCGATGTCGTTGCCGCGTACGGTTGCTCCCGTGATCGGATCGCCGTCCAGCCGCCACAATCAGCGCACAAGCCCATTGCGCTCGCGGACGTTGCCGCCTATCGGGCGCGCTGCCGCCGCGACCTGATTGCATCGGGTACGATCCCTTCCGGTCGTTTATTGGTCTGCGTCGGGCGGATGGTGGCAATCAAGGCGTATGACGACGTGATCCGGGCTCTTCCGGCGATTCGCCGCGCGCACCCTGACACGACGGTGATTCTCGCAGGCCCAGCGCGCGACGCGGCGGGTGAGATGTATGTTGCGTCGTTACGCCGACTTGCCGCATCACTCGGTCAGGAAGACCATGTGCGGATCATCGGGCAACTGCCGTTCGAGGATGTGCCGCAGTATTTCGCTGCGGCCGATCTCGCCCTTATCCCGTCGGTGCTCGATGGCCTCAACATGACCGCCGTTGAAGCCGCATCAGTCGGTACACCGTCGGTCGTCAGCGACCAGGCGGGCGTGGCGCACTACGTGCGCGCGTCCGGCGCGGGTGCGGTCGTTCCGCCGCGCGCACCTGCCATCCTCGCCGCCGCGATCTCCCGTTTCCTCACCGACGATGCGACGTGGGCGGACGCGTCGTACCAGGCACTGGAAATGGCCGAGTCATTCTCTTTGGAAAACACCGCCGATGGCGTCCTGCGCCTGTACGAACGGCTTTGTGCACGGTAAGGCGTCCTCCGTGGCTATGCTATACTCGGCAACCGATGAGCGGGGACGATGGAGGCGCGAGCGCGTGGTTGCAACGGCGAAAAAATCTTCAGATCATTCCGTTGCCCTCGCACAGGTTGCGACGCTGATACCACGGATCATGTACGTCGCCTATCCGTCCAGCCTTACCCTCCGCTCCGCCAATGCGGTGCAGACCTACGCGACGGTCGCCGCGCTGCGGGCAGCAGCGCCGGACTGCTCGTTGGTTCTTCCGCGCTTCGCCTTTCGTCCGAGCGCATTCTCCGCGCTCGGGGCGACGTATCTGCTCCGCCTGCCCTTCAATGCGGGGAGGCACGCCATCCGATCCGTTTGTTGGTCCTATCTGGAGCGCACCTGGTTCGCGTGGCGCGTACTCGTTCATATCGCGTGCGAGCGAGTCCGTCAGCGACAACCCGACATCGTCTACGTGCGCGACATCGTATGCGCCGTCTGGCTCTCGCTCGTGTTGCCCCGCCTACGAACACGCGTCATTTTCGAGATGCATGACCGCGAAGCAACGAATCCGTCGGCGAATTCCGGGCCAGTCGCGCGCTGGCTCGCGGGCTGGTTCGACGCATTCGCCGTGCGCCACGCCTCGGGGATTGTCTCACTCACCGATGCGTTTTTGCCCGAAGTGCGCGCATTGGCCGGAGCGATGGAACTGCCGCCGTGCGTTGTCATCCCGGATGCCTACGATAGTCATGTTTTTCATCCACAAGATCGAGCGACAGCGCGGGCCGCACTCGACGTACCAATCGAATGCCGTGTCATCGCCTACACCGGCCTGACCTTTGCCTATCACGGTGTGGATCTGCTCGTGGACGCATGTCGGATCGTCCATGACCGCATCCCCTTCCTCTTGCTGCTCCTCGTCGGGGGTCGGGACGCGGAGCGCGCTGTTATCGCCCAGCAGGCCGCGCGGATCGGCCTGGCGGACCAGGTGCGGATCGTGCCACCAGTGCCGAGCGATGCCATACCGCGCTACCTCGCCGCCGCCGATGTGCTCGTCATCCCAGACACGGTGACGAAAACGAGCGCATCGCCGCTGAAACTGTTCGAGTATGCGGCGATGGAGCGACCAATCGTGGCGACCGACCTTGCCGCCCTCCACGAAGTCATTCCCGCCGATGCGGCGCGATACGTCGCTCCGGGTGATCCCGCAGTAACGGCAGCGGGCATCGTTTGGACACTGACGCACCCCGCTGAAGCATCCGCGATGGCAACGCGCGCGCGGCGGGCTGTCGAGCATCACACCTACCAGCATCGCGCGTCGGCGATCGTCACGTTTTGCCGCCATGTCTGCGAGACGGCGCATGCATGAAGCGACAGTGGAGACCGAGGTGCGCAGACCCGTACCCGAAACGAAAGCCCAGATGCCACTGCGAACGATGATGCGGTTCCTCGACCGGGGTCTGCTTGCACTCCTAATCCTGTACCTTTGCTCCTTGCCGTTTGTCGCGCACCGCATAACCGCATCGGACGCCATTGAATATTATGCCTATGATCGGTCTGTCTATTTCGATCACGACCTCGATTTTACGAACGATTACCAGGGGTTTTACGACCGCAACCCGAAGGGGCTGGCGAACTTCAAAGCGGGCTTTATTGACAAGCGCAATCCGTCCGGGCACGCGATCAACAATGGTCCCATTGGTTCGGCGATCCTCTGGGTACCGTTCTTCCTCGCGGGCGACGCCGCCGCGCGTGTGCTCCACGCCGCAGGTGCGGCAACGATGCCCGATGGATTCAGCCTCCCGTACATTTGGGCGGTTTCGCTGGGTTCGGCGCTGTATGCGGGTGTGGCACTCGTACTGACGTACCTCCTTGCCTGCGCGATCACAGATCAGTCGGCGGCACTTTGGGCGTCGCTCGTGATCTGGCTCGGCACACCGGCGCTTTTTTACAGTCACCTCGCGCCAACCTATGCGCATGCGACATCGTGGTTTGCCGTCTCCGTTTTCCTCGCCGTCTGGTTTCACACGCGCAAACGGAGTTCGTGGCTCGCCTGGGCGGCACTCGGCGCGCTCGGCGGACTCGTCGCGATGGTGCGCGAGCAAGACGCGGTTTTTCTGCTCGTACCAGCGGTGGATGAACTGTTGCGGCTCGCCCCCGGCACACGGCGGCCCGAACGCGTGTGGATGCAGGACGTCGGCCGCACACTACTCGGCGGGATCATGATGGCGTGCTGCGCGGTTGCCGCATTCATTCCGCAATTGCTTGTGTACCGTCGGCTCAATGGGAATTTCCGGCCGTCTCCCGAGGTTTCGGACAAATTGCACTGGAATGCGCCCAATGTCCTGCGGGTGCTGTTCGATCCGGGGCACGGGTTGTTTCTTTGGACGCCGGTGTTGCTGCTCGCCATCATCGGCCTCGGTCTGCTGATCCAGCGCGACTATCGGCTCGGCCTTTCCCTCGCTGTTGGCTTCGCCATGACATTGTATTTGAACGGCGCATTTCAAACGTGGACGACTGCCGGAGCCTTCGGTGCGCGACGATTTATCGTCTGTGGCCCGATCTTCGCGATTGGCCTCGCGGAACTGTTCCGCCGTTATGGTGAGCGATCCGATAGCGCACACGGATCACTTCGCGCCTGGGTGCCAATCGTCGTCGTGCTGGCGATCCTTTGGAATGGCGGGTTGATTTTGCAATACGTGAAATTCGACATGGATCGGCAGCGACTTGCTTGGCCACTCGTTTTGACGAATCAGTTCACCGTCGTGCCGCGTCACGCCATCGGCGATCTCTGGCGACTGATCCGCAGTCCCGGTTCGTTTTATCAGGGCGGCGCATCATGAGCGATCACGGTGCACGCACCCTCGAACGCCCGCGCTACGATGACGACTATTTCCGCGTCCAGCAAGCGAAGTCTGCTGCGAAGGTCGCGTGGGAATATACCCGCCTCCTCGCTATGGGCGGTGTCACCATGCGTCCCGGTGCCTCAGTGCTCGACGCGGCGTGCGGCGCGGCACCCGGTCTCCGTTTCTTCGATCGCGATCACCAGTCGGCGCTCATCATCGGCCTCGATGTCGCACCCGCCGCCCTGAGCGCGGCGCGGCAAATGTTGCCGCATGCCCAACTCGTGCAAGCCGATCTCGACCACCCATTGCCGTTCGCCGCCGCATCGTTCGATCTGATTATTCTGCGGGAGGCGATCGAGCACATCGCGGATGGTGCGGCGACCCTTGCCGCCTGCCGCCGCGTGTTGCGCCCAGGTGGTTGCCTCGCACTGACGACCCCGAACCGCTGGGATGGGCGTCGTCCGCTGTTTCGCCTTGCGCGTCGTGTCTGGAGCGGTGAGGCAGACCCGACGCATACGCATATCTATTCGCCGACCGAGATGCGCGCAGTCTTGCAGCAGGTCGGCTTTGCGCGCGTACGCGTGCGTACCGGCTTCAAGCCAATGCTACGAATCGGCGGTAAACGCGTGCCCGTGCGCGTCGCCGTTCCCTATCCACCGCTTGTCGGCAATGGCATCGTCGCGTTCGGTTGGCAAGGAGATTCACGTTGATCTCGTCCTGGTTGCTCACTGTGCTTCGCTGCCCGCGCTGTGTTCAGGAGCACATCGGAGAAGATACCGGGCGATTGACGCGCGTCGGCGCGCATCTCGTCTGCGATCGGTGCGCGGCGATGTATCCCGTGCTGACGGGATATGTTGATATGCGCTTGGCGACCGCGATGCAGGGCAAGGAAACCGTCTACAATGACTCGACCGCCGATCTCGATGACCTGGTCATCCGGGAGCCCGTATTATCGGCTGGGGTGCGCCAGCGCGTCCTCGGTTTGCTCCTCCGGCCGAAGCACGCGGATGCATTGCTCGAAATCGGCTGCGGTAACGGCAAGTTCGCGTATTGGAACCGGAACCGTGTCGCCCATATGGTCGGGCTCGATTCGGCAGCGCGGTTCGCCTCTGAGGCAGTCGCGACGATTGATCTCGTCCAGGGTGATGCCCGCGCCCTGCCATTCGCTCCCGGCACATTCACCGCCGCGTACTCCATTGATGTCTTCGAGCACCTCGATTTGCCCGGTGTGCGCGCCCACCTGCGCGAAACGCGCCGCATCGTAGGCGCGACGGGCGCGTATTTCTGCTTCTCGAACACACGCGAGCGATCGTGGCTCAACCGCGTCATTGATCCGGGGCGGCGGATTGCGGAATCATTGCATCGGGCAGGCCTCGTAGATCGCACGCGCGACCATCTCCGCAAGGGCGATCACGTCAAAGCCGTCGAAACGACCGCCGCACTCGCAGATGAACTGGCAAGCAGCGGATTCTCAATCACACATATTTGGTTTCTCAATCCCGTCATTGCGACCTACGTCGAGACGCTTGGTTTCGCGCTCATCGAGCGGCGATTGTCACGCGGGCGGGGCACACGGGGCAAGCGTTTCGTACCCGCTACCAGCCAACGAATAACAGGCAGCGTCCGCGACAACGCCGCCCGGAAGCCGTTCGTGCGCTTCTTGTTGCGGATCGCCACCGCGTTACTGATGCTCGATGTAACATTCTTTCGCCGCGTCCGCACCGGTCCGTTCTTTCTCCTTGCCCGGCCATCGCCACACGTATGAAAATCCTCTATTGCGCCCTCGCGATTCACCTCGATGGCACGCACGGCGGCGCGACCCATGTGACTGAAGTGGCGAACGGACTTGCAGAGCTTGGTCACGATCTCTGGGTGGTTGGCGGCGGGAACGGGTCCCAGCGGGAACCTACCGATATACTAGGGCGTGTCACCCGCGTACCGACGCCGCCGAAACTCGCTTGGCTGAATACGCCGCGCCTCCGCGCGATCGTCACCGAGTGGCGACCGGACATTGTCATGGAGCGCTTCTACACATTCGCGGGCGGTGGCATTATCGCCGCGCACGGATGCGGCATCCCCGCGATTCTCGAAGTAAATGCACCGGTCTTCGATCCGCCCGGTTCACCGAAAGACCGGATAGACCGTCGCACCGGCGGCATGATGCGTCGCTGGGCAACACAGCAATGCCGCTGGGCGGATCGCATCGTCACACCGATCCCAACGACCGTGCCGCCGGAGGTTCGCGACAAGGTCGTTCCCCTGGCGTGGGGCGCGAATGTGCGGCAGTTCGATCCCGCGCGGTATCCCCACGCGGGCATGGAGGCGCGCGATTTACGGCAGCAATACGGCATTCCCACGGATGCACCGATCGTCATTTTCGTCGGCAGTTTTCGTGCATGGCACGGCGCCACTGAAGCGATCCGCGCCTTCCGCCTAACCCAGCAAGAGATTCCTGATGCGTATTTGTTGCTGGTCGGCGATGGCCCGGAACGCGCGGGACTGGCGCAATTTGTTCGCGAGCAATCGGCGCAACACATCGTCTTCACGGGGGCCGTACCGTATCGCGATGTGCCACGCCATCTGGCCCTCGCCGATATCGCGGTCGCGCCCTTCATGCCATCGCTCCATCCACCGCTTCAGCATTTCGGTTTCTTCTGGTCGCCCTTGAAAGTCTTCGAGGCAATGGCAATGGCGCTCCCCGTCGTCACGACTGCGGTGACGCCCTTGACGGAGATCGTGCGCGGTGCGGGTATCGCGGTGCCCGAAGGCGACCGTTCGGCCCTCACGGAGGCAATAACGGCATTGCTCAACGATCCGCAACGACGCGCCGCACTCGGCGCCGAAGGCCGCGCACGTGTCGTTTCCGCATGGTCATGGGAAACGCATTGTCGTGATCTCGATGCAATCATGGCGGAATTGGCGGGTAGTAGATGATCCGCCCGCTCCGCGTCCTGTTCATCACGGATGCTTTTCCGCCACATTCCTACGGAAGCGGCTGGAGTACGTATCATCTCGCGCGTGGGCTACGCGTGCAGGGCCACGAAGTCCGAATCGTCGTCGCGGCACCGACGTTCCGGGTTGCCGCCACGACATACGACGATTTTCCCGTCTGGCAGGATCGGTCGGGGACGCGGCGCGTCAATCCGGCGGCATTTTCGTTCCACGGACTTGGCCCCGGTCGAATCGTACATCGGCTGGTTCGCGCGTGGTCGCCGGACATCATCCACGCGCAACACATCAACGCGATGCTGGTGGCGAGCCACGATGCGGGCACGGTGCCGATGATTGTCACGGTGCGCGATCACTGGCCGATCTGCTTTTACGGTACGGCGCTCGCGTTGGCACCGTGTCCGAGCTGTCTTCGTGGCACGCTTTCACTCTGCAATCCAAATCGCGGCTCAACGAACGCACTGAAGTCGGTGCATCTTCTGAAGCGCGAAGTGATGCGCGGGATGTTGCGCCAGCGGCAGCGCATCCTCGCACGGGCAGGCGGCGTGATCGCGGCGAGTGCGGCGATCCGTCAGGAAATAGCGCCCCTCGTCGTCCCATCGCGTCTTCATACGATTCCGAACGCGGTGGACCTGTCGCTTTTCTCCGGTGATGCTTCCAGCCGCGCCTCCGATCTCCCGGATCGCTTCTTTCTCTACGTCGGCAAGCTCGCTCATCACAAGGGGGCGGACCTGCTCGCCGAGATTGCGGCCGGACTCGGCCCCGGCGCGCCACCCGTTGTAATCGTCGGCGACGGCCCGCTGGAAGCATCCCTACGCGCGACAGCAGATCGCGAAGGACTCCGCGTGCTTGGTCGTCTTTCGAACGAGGACGTCATCGCCCTGATGCAGCGAGCAATCGCGATCGTGACGCCCGCGCGCTGGCCCGAACCGTTGAGCCGGACGCATCTCGAAGCGCTCGCGGCCGGTTGCCCGATTGTCGCGACCGATACTGGCGGCACGCGCGAAGTGGTCGCGGACGGCGTCACCGGGTTTCTCACCGCCGTCGCAGATGTCGCGGCAATGACGCTTCATCTCCGAGAACTCGCAGCAAATAGCGCGCTACGGTCACGCATGTCCGCAGCTTCCCGTGAGCGCGCCGAGCAGTTATTCGGTTTGGACGCGATCACTGCGCGACATCTCTCGGTCTACCGCGCGGCAATCGAGACTGGCACGACGCGGAAGACGCCTCCCCTATCGTGAAACGGTACGAGACGAAAGGATGATCTCGCTAATGTGCCGAGGTGCCCGGTTCCGGGCTACGCGGCGTGACTTTATCGCCGATTTTGCGCTCCGTACCTGCGAGCAGGCGCTGGATATTATCGGAGTGATTGATGAGGATGAGCGCGCACCCCGCGGTCCCGAAAACGAAGTATGCCCACGGCGACCAACCGAGCAGCGCGCCGATCAACAGCACGACGGGCGCGGAGAGCGACGCGGTAACATTCCCGAGTGACATGTAACGGGTCAAGAGCACCGGAATCAGAAAGACCGGGAGGAGCAGAATCAAGCCCGGTGCCATCGTGAAGGCCGCGCCCATTGCCGTCACCATACCACGCCCTCCGCCCCGAAAGCCGAGGTACGGCGACCAGCAATGGCCACTAATCGCGAGAATGCCTGCGGCAGCCTCAATCCACGCACTACCCGTCACAAAGCGCGCGAGCAGCACCGCGCCGATCCCCTTGATCGCGTCGAGAACGAGGGCGACCGCGAAACCCTGCCAGCCGAGCAAGCGCAGGACGTTCGTCGCGCCCGTCTTGCCGCTGCCGAAATCGCGTATGTCCACATGCTTGATCGCCCGTACCAGCACAAGCCCCCACGGCACACCGCCGATACAGTAACTCGCAACGAGGACGAGAGCGATCAGCAGGACATGGGTCATGGCGCAGGCTCCTGACGGTTCCGAAACCGCATCCGAATCGGATTGCCGATAAACCCGAATTCCTCGCGCAACTGGTTCTCCAAGTATCGGCGATACGAGAAATGGACATCTTCGGCATGATTGCAGAAAAAGACGAACGATGGCGGGGCAACGTCCACTTGTGTCGCGTAGAAGAATTTCACCCACTTGCCTGGCTTGGATGGCGGCGCATGCTTTTCGACGGCCGTGCGGAGCATCTTGTTCAGGGCAGCGGTCGGGACGCGCTTTTGGCGCTCCTCCATTACGAGGAGCGCGCGCTCCATCACCTGTGGGACGCGCTGGTTGAACTTGGCAGAAATAAAGACCGCCGGGACATACGGCATGAAATCGAGCGCTTCCGCCGCCGCCTCGCGGTACTGCTCCATTGTCTGGCCATCTTTTTCCACCAGGTCCCATTTGTTCACGACCAATACCATGCCGCGCGCCTCGTCCGCGACGTACCCGGCAATGTGAAGGTCTTGCGAGGTGAACCCTTCCGTCGCGTCCACAACCAGCAGCACCACATCAGCACGCGTGATCGCCCGCATCGAGCGGAGGACGCTATATTTCTCGATGCCCGGCTCGATTTTGCCGCGTCGGCGGATACCCGCCGTATCCACCAGCGTAATCGTCTCGCCTTCCCAGTCCAATTCGGTGTCGAGCGAGTCGCGCGTCGTGCCCGGCTCGTCGCTAACAATCGCCCGCTCCTGACCGAGAAAGGCATTGAGCAGGCGGGACTTGCCGACATTCGGGCGACCGACAATCGCGATGCGCGGACCGGTCGGTTCCGCTTCCTCCTCGCGATCCGGCAGGGCTTCGACAATCGCATCCAGCAAGTCGCCGGTGCCGCGCCCGTGCAACGAGGAGACAACAATCGGGTCGGTGAGGCCGAGTTCGTAGAAATCCACGGCATTCGCCGCGCGCGTGTTGCTTTCCGCCTTGTTCGCGGCGAGGACGACTGGCTTCGCGGTGCGGCGCACCATGTCCGCGACCGTATGGTCGGCGCTGGTCGCGCCAATGGTCGCATCCACAACCATCACGAGGACATCTGCCTCACGGATAGCGTGCTCCGCCTGTTTGAGCGTTTCCGCCGGGATCGTGCTCAGGTCGAGTTCGGTGCCACGATCGTCCACGATAATGCCACCGGTATCAATGAGCGCGAATGAAACGCCGTTCCATTCGACATCCCCATAGACGCGATCCCGTGTCGTGCCCGGCTCGTCTTGGACGATGGCGCGGCGTTCGCCGATCAGGCGATTAAAGAGAGTAGATTTGCCGACGTTGGGGCGACCAACGACAGCGACAATCGGCTTCGCCACGATTCCTCCCGGGCAGTCCACAGTATGCATGACAAAGGGGCCGCAGAATTTTGCGGATTCCCGATTGCAGTATAGCAGAGCCAACGAATACGCGATTATTCCGCCGCTGACAAAACCGCTACGAAGCGATCCAGCATCGCGCGATCGAGCAGTTCGGTCGCGCAAATCAGCATATGCCCCGCCAGGGCCGGGTAGTCCGTGCCGAGATCGTATCCGCCGATCATTCCGGCGTCGAGCAACTGTGCGTTGAGTTTGGCCGGGGCAATCGGTGTGCGCACCACGAACTCATTGAAGAATGTCGTCGCCGACCCGACGCCATTCTGCGTCGTGCCATCCGCATTGAGGACGGTAAAGCCGGGCAGCGCGCCGATTGCGCCTGCGAGGTAATGCGCCTTGTGGTAGCACTGCTGCGCCAGTTCGCGTACGCCACCGTCACCAAGCATCGCCATCTGGATCGTCGCCATCAGCGCGTTCAGCCCCTCGTTTGTGCAGATATTCGAGGTCGCCCGCTCGCGCCGGATGTGTTGCTCGCGTGTTTGCAACGTCAGGACGTACCCTGGTCGCCCCGTTGTGTCCGTCGTCTGGCCGACGACGCGTCCCGGCATCAGCCGCACGAGTGACTGCTTGCATGTCAGCACGCCGAGATACGGGCCACCGAACGACAGCCCCGTGCCGAAGCACTGCGCCTCACCGACCGCGACATCCGCGCCGAATGCGCCAGGTGGTTTGAGCATGCCGAGCGCCACCGGATAACTGCTAACGACGAGCAGCGCGCCGACTGCATGCGCCGCCTCACTGAGCGCGGCGAGATCGTCAATTGTGCCGACGAACGATGGGTACTGCACGACGAGACACGCCGTCTGGTCATTCAGCGCGGCGCGGACATCGGCGACGGTCGTCGTCAATGTGCCGCGATTGACGCACGCAACGGTCGCCAGTTCGACATCGAGGCCACTCATATAGGTCGCCATCACCTTGCGGTACGCCGGGTGGACCGAGTCCGCCACGACGACGCGTCGCCGCTTTGTGCTGCTGATCGCCATGAGCGCCGCCTCAGCGAGTGCGGTCGCACCGTCGTACATCGAAGCGTTGGAGACTTCCATGCCATAGAGCTGCGTCATCAGCGTTTGAAACTCGTAGATCACTTGCAACGTACCCTGCGACACTTCGGGCTGATACGGCGTATAGGCCGTGTAGAA
Source organism: Thermomicrobiales bacterium (assembly GCA_038238655.1). Classification (GTDB taxonomy): domain Bacteria; phylum Chloroflexota; class Chloroflexia; order Thermomicrobiales; family JALYUS01; genus JALYUS01. The sequence goes on from JBBSFO010000066.1 coordinate 11,986, forward strand.
TTCGCCGCGAAAGGCGGTGTGGCGCACGGCGGCGGGCGTAAAGTGGTTGTATGCCCCGGCACCGAGAAAGGTCGGATAGCGCATCGCATCCGCATTTCGCTCCGCGAGTGCACCGAGGGTGCGCAACGCCTCGATTTCCGATAGCGCGCCCGGCAATCGCAGGTGCGGAAAACGCAGATCGGCGGGCACCGCCTGGACAAGAGCATCGAACTGCTCGACGCCAATCGCGTCGAGCATCGCGCGGCGCTCAGGGTCCGTCGTCGGAACGTAAGACATCTCTCGTCTCCTCAGGTCAGTTACGAGTAGCGAGTAACAAGAGGATGCAGGATACTTCTTGTTACTCGTTACTCGTTACTCGCTACTCGTTAGTGTGCAGTGAAACCTTCATACGCTTCGGCGTCCATCAGTGTATCGAGTGCGGACGGATCGCTGACCCGGAGCTTAATCATCCAGCCATCCTGATAGGGCGCATTGTTGACGTGTTCGGGTGCGGTTTCGAGGGCCGCGTTCACTTCGATGATCTCGCCCGGAACCGGCGTGTAGACATCCGACACCGCTTTGACGGACTCGACGACGCCGAAGCCGTCGCCAACGACGAGCGAGCGACCGACCGCAGGCAACTCGACAAAAACGATGTCGCCGAGCGAATCCTGCGCGTAGGCAGTGATGCCGATGGTTGCGACATCGCCGTCCATCCTGACCCATTCATGCTCCTCAGAGTATCGGAGGTCGGCGGGTGTCTCCATGTTATGCATTCCCCTTCTCTGTCGCTTCGGGTCGGCGATAAAACGGCGTGCGCACCTGCTCCGCCGCCACGGGTTGATTGCGAATGACGATGTCGAGCGGCTTGCCGATGCCCGCCACGTCGCGACGGACGAGGGCGAGGCCGATATTCGCGTCGAGCGTGGGAGCGTACCCGCCGCTCGTCACATACCCAACGGTCTCGCCATTGACGGCAACCGGGTAATCGGCGCGCGGGATGCCACGACCGACCATCTTGAACCCTACGAGCCGACGGGCCGGGCCACCTGCCTCCTTGATCTGCATCAGTGTATCCCGACCAACGAAGTTGCCCTTGTCAAAGGCAACGGCCCACGAAAGCGCCGCCTCCAGCGGATTGATTTCCTCCGTCAGTTCGTGGCCGTACAACGCCATCTTCGCTTCCAACCGGAGCGTATCGCGCGCACCAAGA
>JBBSFO010000067.1:0-13125 GCA_038238655.1 Thermomicrobiales bacterium
GTTATGCAATGACCGATGGCATCGCATACATTGTGAATCTTGCGCATCGTCGCTCGTTCAGTCCCGACGCTTCTTTCACGCACTCCGCACCGGAAAATCGCATGCGGTTTGTAGACGGCGCACCGATTTTCGCCGCCGAGGTGCGTTCTCAAGATGATTACGGCAATGCCGCGAATCGTGCCTACCATGCGAAACGCGCCGAGTATTTCACGGCGGGGACAGCAGTCGTCTGGGATGTTGATCCGGTCGCCTGCACGATTAAGTTCTACCGTGCCGATCATCCCGACATACCGACCATCTTCACTCTGGAGCAGATCGCGGACGCCGAACCGGCATTGCCCGGTTGGCGCGTTCCCCTGCGCGACATTTTCGGCTGATCCCATACCGCAAAGTGGAGAGTGGTGCTATACTCGTTGTTCGAGCGCGGGGCGTCCGCGCTATTCGCGCGTGCGACGCACTCGGAACCGCAAAGCGCGGGGGCATCAATCATGAGCACCAACATACCAATTATGCCGATGTGGGCGCCGGAAACGACCGCGATGCCCGAGGGCGACGCTCCGGCAACCGATAAGAAATATTTCATCTGGACGATCGGCTGCCAGATGAATGTTGCGGAGTCGAACCAGATGGCCGCTGCCTTCCAGCATGCCGGCCTCGGTGCGGCAAAGACGGAGGCCGAGGCGGACGTCATCGTCCTCAACTCCTGCGTCGTGCGTCAGGCGTCCGAGGACAAGGTGAAGGGCAAGATCGGCTCGCTCTACAAGCTGAAGCGCGCCAACCCGGACCTCAAGATCGCGCTCACCGGTTGCATGGCGACCAAGCACGAAGAGGAACTGATGAAGCAGTTCCCCGTCCTCGATCTCGTCTTCGAGCCTGCCGCATTGGAAGAACTGGGCCGGATTGTCCCCGAGATGGACGACGATCTCGCCGCCCTGCCGCACTACTACCTGCCGGAGCATACCGCGCCGGAGGTGACGGCATTCGTCCCGATCATCATGGGCTGCAACAAGGTCTGCTCGTACTGCATTGTCCCCTATCGCCGGGGCAAGGAACGCTCGCGCCCGATTGCCGACCTGCAAGCGGAAGTGCACGAACTTGCCGCGCGCGGCGTGCGTGAAGTGACACTGCTCGGTCAGATCGTGGATCGTTACGGCTACGACTTCAAGGATGGCACCGACCTGGCGGACTTGCTGCAGGCGCTGCACGACACGCCGGGTCTCGACCGCATCCGCTTCCTCACCTCCCATCCGGCGTATATGTCGGAGCGGATCGTCCACGCCGTGGCGGACTTGCCGAAAGTTTGCGAGCATATCAACCTGCCGGTGCAGGCGGGCGATGACGAAGTGCTCCGGCGCATGCGGCGCAACTACACCGCCAATGACTACCGACGACAGATCGAGGCAATCCGCACGATCATGCCGGATACAACGATCGCGACGGACATCATCGTCGGTTTCTGCGGCGAGACGGATGCGCAGTTCGAGAACACCCTGCGGCTCCTCGAAGACGTGCGCTGCGACGTGACGCATGTGGCGATGTACTCGCCGCGCAAGGGCACCGCCTCCGCGCGCTGGGAGGACGATGTGCCGCGCGACGTGAAACTGGCCCGTCATCAGGCCATCGAGCGATTGCAGGAACGTGTCTCCCAGGAGCGTAACGACCGCCTCGTGGGCCGCGAGATGGAAGTACTCGTGGACGGCCAGGGTGACGGCCGCTGGCGGGGGCGGACGCGGGGCAACAAACTCGTCTTCTTTGAGGACAGCGCCAACCGTCTCGGCCAGATGGCCCATGTTCGCATTGTGCGCGCGACACCGTGGTTTCTGCAGGGTGAGTTGACGAAGATCGAAGGCGTGTCGGTCGCGACGCCGGTCGGAGCGTTGGCGTGAGTACGAGCGGCGAAACGAGCGCGGCGCAGCACGAGGCCCGCGCGGCGCAGGAAATGCCCTCCGTGTGTGTCGCGGTCGTTACCGTCAGCGATACGCGCACGGAGGAGACCGACGCGAGTGGGCGGTTGTTGCGCGAATCGCTCGCTGCGGACGGACATACCATCGCCTTCTACCGCATCATCAAGGACGATGGAGAGGGCATCCACGCCGCGTTGAACGAGGCGACGAGCGATCCAGCGTGTGACGCGATTATCTTCAACGGTGGCACTGGCATCGCCCGGCGGGACACGACCTTTGATGTCATTGATCGCGCATTGGAGAAGCGGCTCGTCGGCTTCGGAGAGATTTTTCGCTCGCTCAGTTACGCGGAGATCGGCCCGGCAGCGATCATGTCCCGCGCGACGGCCGGCGCGTACCGCAACCGGATCGTGATCTCGATTCCCGGTTCGACGGCGGCGGTGCGGTTGGCGCTCGACAAACTAATCCGGCCGCAACTGCCGCACATGGTCTGGGAACTCGTCCGCCAATGAGAGGACTTAACCACGAAGACACGAAGAGCACGAAGAAAGGCAAGGGGACAAGAAGAGGCATGCAATTCTTTCTTCTCACCTTCGTGCTCTTCGTGTCTTCGTGGTTCAATGCATTTGGTTCAATGAATCAGGAGGCAGTACGCGCATGGTAAACACCCCAAATCGGGCACAAGGGAAGCGGCGACTCGTGGAGCGGGCGCTGGAACTGGCGGGCGAGGGCCGCTGGGAGGAATCGGAGCAGGTGAACCGCGACATCCTCGCGCGTTTCCCTCGCGATTTCGAGTCAATGAATCGCCTCGGTAAGGCATTCGCCGAGCAGCATCGCTACAGCGAGGCGCGGGACATCTACCAGAAAGTGTTGGAGATCGAGCCGACGAACCCAATTGCACGCAAGAATGTCGCGCGCATGGAACTGCTCAGTACGCAGCCAGTCGACACAAACGGCGCGATACGCGAGGCACGGCCGCAAGCGCGGCAGGCGATGTTCATTGAGGAACCGGGCCAATCCCGGATGCTGATCGTCGAGAGCGCGGTCCCGCAAACGACGCTCTCGAAACTGATCTCCGGCGACCACCTCGAACTGCGTCAGCAGGGCGAATCGGTCGGGGTCTACAACTGGGAAAACGAATTCATCGGTTTCCTCCCCGCGCGCGTCGGCCACCGACTGTCGGCGATGATGGCGAATGGCAACCAGTATCAGGCGGCGGTCGCGGCGGTGCTCGATGGCGCACTCCGCATCGTCGTGCGCGAGACGTTCCGCAGCCCGGAGAATAGCGGCCGCCTCTCCTTTCCGACCAGCGGCAAGCCCGCGAACATTCCGCGTGCATACACGCGCGACCTTCGCCGCCCAACGCTCGAACCGGGGTTGTACGACGACGATACAGACGACGACGATACGGACGACGACGATGAGGAAGAGTTGGAGCCGGATGCCGAGGAAAACGAGATCGTTGAGGACGAAGAACTGATTGACGAGTCTCGCCGCCCGCAGGACGAAGACGAACTCGGATAAACGTAGCCGTCATTGGTTGCGAACATGTTGAGGATGGGGCGATCTCGTTCATTGCGCGACTGGCGCGTGCAGCACAAAGAAGCGGGGACGATCCGATAGCTGTCCCCGCTTCTTTTTTGCCGTGATGGTGGTGCACGATCAGTGCAAGAAGAACCAGAGCACGACGTAGACGACAATCAGGACCGCCGCCACGATGAGCAAGCGGATAAGATCGCGCCGGTGATACTCCATCTCGGTGCGAACCGAGAACTCGGGCGCCGGGTATGACCCGATACTGCGCTCCGCGCCCGCGCGCACACCGGAGCGACTGGCGTTGCGCGTCGTCCGGGCGCTTCGTGTGGCGGTTCCGGTTCGACCACCGCCTAGGGCGTCATCCGTGTCTTCGCCACGCGCGAACGCCGTCGCCCGTGCCGCACTCGCCGCGCGCGCTTCCATCGCCTTGAGTTGCGCGCGGGTCGGGGTCGGCGTCAGCTTCTTCGCGCCGCCCGTTTTGCCGGGAGTCCTATTCGGTGCTTTCGGTGTCCGTGCCGCCATGCCTCTTCCCCACTGAATCAATCACGGCGCATTACCGTGCGTCCGCCAGTATAGGGGCGAACGGCTCGGTGACGCAAGGCGCACGGGCACGCGACCATCAGCGCGATTCCGTTACCGAACGCGCCAGTTCGTCGGGATGGAGAAAGTCGCCGCTCTTGCCGCCGTGCTTCTCGGCAAGGCGGACAGCGGTGATCGTCATCGCCCGATCAACGGCTTTTACCATGTCATAGACGGTCAGCGCGGCGACGCTGACCGCCGTGAGCGCTTCCATTTCCACACCCGTCTTGCCGTAGGTGCGCACCGTCGCACTGATATGCAGCGCGCTTGCCGCTTCGTCCGGCGCGAACGAAACCTCGATGCCAGTGAGCAAGAGGGGATGACACATCGGGATCAGTTCGTGCGTCCGCTTCGCCGCCATGATCCCAGCGACCTGCGCGACCGCGAGTACATCGCCCTTTTTCGCCCGGCCCTCCAGGATCAGCCTCAGCGTTTCGGACTGCATCTGCACGGTACCGCGCGCCACGGCAACCCGCTCCGTCTCCGCCTTCGCGCCGACATCCACCATGCGCGCCCGACCACTCGCGTCGAAATGGGTCAATCGCTGCTCATCCATGCATCCCATTATATGGCGCTACCGCTTTACCGTCCAATGTGCGATATGACATTCAGCATCGCGAATGCTACGATGGAGACCTGAAAAACGCATGTAAAGGAGTATTCGTTGTCTTTCCGCCGCAACCGCGCCAAAGCCGATGCCACGCGCACGCCGCTCGCCGATCTCGCCCCCACCCTGCCCGCGCGTACGGACGTGGAGCGCATTGACGTGCCGGAGACGCAGACAGAATCGGACGACGATATGCTACCGGAGTCGAGCGCAACGATGCCTGCTCCGCCGCCTGAAACCGACACCGCTCCCGCGAATGTGCGTTCCCGCCCCGGCGCGCGCAAAATCGCCGATCGTGCCGCCATGCCCGCCATCCCCCGCACCATCGCCGAGATGCAGGCCGGGGCGTTGCGGACAAACACCGTCGAAACTGACGCCCTCGCGGCGGCGGAGCGTACCGCGACGGAACCATTACCGCTCTTTGTCAGCCGCCAGACGTTGCTCCTCACGACCGTCGTACCCTATGTGATCCTCGCCCTCATCCCCGCACTGATCGGTTTACTCTGCCGCGTCACCGGCCTTTCCGGCACCACGCGGCTGATCGTGGATTTTATCGCCACCGCGACGTGCGGCCTCGTCGCGCTCGCGCTCTTGCTGCGTAACTGGCGCGTCGCCTTCCACGATGTGCCCACCGAACTCCACCCGATCAGCATCCTCGCACTGTGGGAGCAACGGGCGAGCGGCGAGCAGCGCGATGGCTGGGTCACAGGATCGCTCGTGATTGTCGGCGGATTCGTCGTGATGCTCGTTCTGTCGCTCCTACTTACTGTCCTTGCGCGGGGGCTTTCCGCACTCTATGCCATCCCGTATCTCCTGATCCTGCTATTTGCCAAGGGAGTCGGGGCGGTACTCTTCGTCGGCTACCTCGAACGCGGACTTTTCGCCCTACAATCCGCAACCAGGGCGGCATTCACGACCGGGTTGCTCTATGGCGTGGCCCTCGCGATCTGGAATACCGGCACCATTCTGGAAAGCACGGTCGCCAATCCGCTGAGTCTCATTCTCACCTACGCACTGATTAGCGTCGCGGTCGCGCTCGCGGTCGCGTGGATCCGTCTCCGTTCCGGCTCGCTGATTGCGGCGGTCGCCTTCCAACTCCTCCTGCTCCTCCTCGGGATTGCGGTGTAGGGAACCTAACCCTCAGCCCCTTCCCCACGGGGGAAGGGGTGACGTATGCGAGTTACCATGGTACTCCGCGTAACGCTCAGATCTCTCGAAGGCTCGCTCCCCTTCCCTGTGGGGAAGGGGCTGGGGGGTAGGGACTTACCCACGTACGTACTTGACTTTTTTCCTATACTACGGCACACTTTATCGAACATTCGCATTGTGACGAACAGAAAGGCGCTCATTGCATGCCGCGCGATTTACCGATCGGAAATGGCGGACTGCTGATTGGCTTCGATCTTTCCTACGAACTTCGAGACATTTACTATCCGAATGTCGGGCAAGAAAATCACACGATGGGCTACCCGTGCCGAACCGGTATCTGGGTGGAAGGTCAATTCGCCTGGTTCACAGACCGGGAGTGGCAGCGCCGAATGGAATACGGCAAAGAAACGCTCGTCACCGAGGTGACGATGTATCATCCGCGCCTCAATGTGACGCTGTTTTGCCAAGACACGGTGGACTTCAATCGTCCCATCCTCGTACGCCGCTGTCATGTTACGAATCACGCCGACCAACCGCGCGAGGTGCGCGTTTTCTACCACTACGACTTTCACATCTCCGGTAACGGCGTCGGCGACACGGTATACTTCGATCCGTTCACTAACGCGCTCATCTTCTATAAGGACGACCGCTACTTCCTTGCCGGGGGTACGGCAAACGGCATCCCGGGCATCACGTCGTGGGCGACGGGAGTCAAGGAGTTGCGCGGCGCCGAGGGGACGTGGCGTGATGCTGAAGACGGTGTACTCGGCCGCAACATGATCGCGCAGGGGGCGATAGATGGCACGGTCGCGCTGCATCACCGCGATATTCCCGCGAATGGCAGTGGCGTTTTCATCCATTGGCTAATCGCGGGGATGTCGCACGAGGATGTGGAGAAACTGAACGAGGAGACGGTGCGCCGTGGGCCGGAAGCCTTTCTGAAGCGGACGCGAGACTTCTGGCGCTCGTGGGTGAACAAAGACGACACGAACTTCGGCAACCTGCCCGCACGTCTGCAAACGATCTATAAGCGGTCGCTACTCACGATCCGCACGCAGACCGACGCGGACGGCGCAATCGTCGCGGCGAACGACTCCGACATTACGAAGGATTCCGCCGATACGTACTCGTACGTTTGGCCACGCGACGGCGCACTCGTTAGCATGGCGCTCGACAGCGCGGGCTACAGCCATCTTTCCCGCCGCTTCTACGAGTTCTGCCAGCGCATCATGGAGAAGAACGGCTACTTCCTGCACAAATATACGCCGCGCGGTCGCCTCGCCTCCTCGTGGCATCCGTGGGCGGACGCGACGGGGCGCATGCAACTGCCGATTCAGGAAGACAGCACCGGCCTCGTCATCGCCGGTCTCTGGCATCACTATCGCAAAGCGCGCGATGTCGAGTTCGTCGCCACGATGTACCGGGGTCTAATCAAAACGGCGGCGGATTTCCTGCTCTCGTACAGCGATCCGAACACCGGCCTGCCGCAACCCTCGCACGACCTTTGGGAGGAGCGGTATGGTGTCAGCGCGTTCGGCATCTCCACCGTTTGGGCCGGGTTGCAGGCAGCGGCGAATTTCACCGACCTCTTCAATGAGCGAGACCTTTCCCAGACCTATCGCGCCGCCGCCGATGAGATGAAGGCGGCAGCCCGTGCCCACATGATTGATCCCGATCGCGGGCGATTCGTGCGCATGATCTCGGTTGACGCGAGCGGCGCGCTCAAACAGGACCCGACGCTCGACGCGAGCCAGGCGGCGCTCTTTGTTTTCGACATGTTCGCGCCAGACGACCCGGCGATTGTCGCGACGATGCGCGCGATCGAGGAGGAACTCTGGGTGAAGACACCAATCGGCGGCGTCGCGCGGTACCACAACGACTACTACCATCAGGTGCGGCACGATGTGGAGACGGTGCCGGGCAATCCCTGGTTCATTTGCACGCTCTGGCTCGCCGAATGGTACATCGCCTGCGCCCGCACGATGGACGATCTCGAACGCCCCCTCCAACTCCTAAATTGGGTCGCCGATCACGCCCTCGCCAGCGGCGTCCTTGCCGAGCAACTCCACCCCGAAACCGGGGCGCCACTTTCCGTTTCGCCGCTGACATGGAGCCATGCCGCGTTCGTCCAGACGATCTGGCGGTACATGGATCGCGAGCGCATCCTCCGCGAGCACGAGCGCATTAGTCTCGGCATCGCGTGGGCGTAGAGGAAGTAATGAGTAGCGAGTAACGAGTAGAATGGCTCCGGCATCGGGATCGCCGCTACTATTGGTTACTTTCGACCCGTTACTCGCTATTCGCTACTCGTTACACGCGACTGAAAGGAGCGCACCGTGGCGCATCTGACGAATGTGGAAGAGCAAATTCGGACATTAATCTCGGTCATTACGGGCGATGGGGTTGAGGTCGGTGTCTACGCGCGGCACTTCGGTTCGGGGCGGGAGATCGCGGTGAATGCCGAGCGGCGTTTCCCGACTGCCAGTACAGTCAAGGTGCCGATCCTTTTTGCCTTGCACCGGAAAGCGGCAGCGGGCGAAATTGACCTCCGGCAACGTGTCGCGCTCGAAGAATCGCACCGCACCGCCGGATCGGGCGTCTTGCAGGACCTTGATCCCGGTCTCGCACCGACGGTGCGCGATCTCGCGACGCTGATGATAACAGTTTCAGACAATCAGGCGACCGACATGCTCTACCAGATGCTCGGCGGCGCGTACATCCAGCAGGTGGCGACGGAGGTCGGCATGACCGAGACCCGCACGCCGCGGACGATCCGCGCGCTCCTGTACGATATGGTCGGCATGGACGAGAGCAATCCGGCGCACGGGTACGAGATGAATCGGGAATTGCTCCGCACCGGCGCGCGGAACGCGGGCGGTTGGGCGCTCAACATCGGCGACGATAACGACGTCAGCACGCCGCAAGACATGGTGACGCTGCTTGCGCGTATCTACGCGGGCGAAGACCCGTCCCGCGCGGCGTGCGATGCGATGATAGACATCCTCAAGCGGCAAAAATTCAACACGATACTGCCGCTCCTCCTCCCGGCGGAAATCGAGACGGCGCACAAGACGGGCAGTCTGCATGGTGTCCGCAACGATGTCGGCATCGTCTACGCGCCGGAGGAATCGGGCGGGCCGTACGCCATCGCGATCATGTCACGCAACCTCGCCGACCCAATTGCGGGCGCACGCACTCTCGCGGACATCTCCCGCGCCATCTGGGACGCCTTCACGGCATGAATGGCGATTGGAGGGGATGATGGACAGCGTTGCGGCGGTCAACGGCACGCGCCTGCATTATGAAGTGGCTGGCGCCGGACCACCGCTTGTGCTCATCCACGGTCACGGACTCGATTGCCGTATGTGGGACGATCAATTCGCACCCTTCACGGCACACCACCGCGTCGTCCGATACGACCTGCGCGGCTTTGGGAAGTCCGCACTGGTCGGAGAAATGCCGTACACTGACGAGGACGATCTCGCGGCACTCCTCAATCACCTAAACATCGCGCGCCCCTCGCTACTCGGCCTATCGGCCGGTGGGAGCGTCGCGATTGACTTCGCCCTTGCTTACCCCACAATGACCCACGCGCTGATCGTCGCAGATACGGCGCTCGACGGTCATTCGTGGTCGGAGGACTGGAATACGCGGTGGCGATTGCTGCGCCAGACAGCCCGCGACAGCGGCGCGGCGGCGGCGAATGAAGGCTGGCTCGCACACCCGCTCTTTGTGCCAGCGAACGAACACACCGCCGTCGCCACGCGTCTTCAGCAGATGGTCAAGGAGTATTCCGGCTGGCATTGGGACCACCGCAGCCCGCAACGCCGGCACGATCCACCGGCAGCGAAGCGATTGCGCGACATCACCGCCCCGACCCTCGTGCTCCTCGGCGAGCGTGATCTGCCCGACTTCCATGCTATCGCGGCGCAGATCGCAGCGAACATTCCGGATGCGCGAACAATCATCTTGCCCGGCGTCGGGCACATGACGAACATGGAAGTGCCGGAGCGGTTCAACGCGGAAGTGTTGGCTTTCCTTGCGGATATCTGGTAACGCAGGCTTTCCAGCACGGGTTCTTCGTCGCTCTCGCAGGCTGGAAAGCCCGCACTACCATACTCAGGTTGGAAGCGCCGCCCAGGCGCGATCAATCTGGGCGCGCGTCGCCTCCATTGTGCCGCCGTTGTCAATGATCACATTGGCGCGGGCGATTTTCGTCGCGTCGGGCGCTTGCGCGGCGAGGCGACGATCCGCCTCGGCGGCGGTCATGCCGGGCCGGGTCATCAGCCGACGCCGTTCTTCCTGCAGCGGGCAGGTGACGACCCAGACCGCATCGCATCCATCGGCGATGCCCGCCTCGATCAACTTCACTGCGTCCACGACGACCACCGGTGTCGTTTGCCGCGCGACCCATGCCCACGTCCACTCGATCACCGCCGGGTGCGTCAGCCCTTCCAGTCGAGCGAGCGCGGCGGGATCGCCGAATACCTTGCGCCCAAGCGCGCGCCGGTCAATCTCCGCATCCATCCCGAGAATGTCCGCGCCGAACATGTCCACAACGGCACGGTAGACCGGATCGCCGGGCATATACAGGTCGTGCACGAGCATATCCGCGTCGAGCGTCGCCGCGCCATGCTCCCCGATCATCCCGCGCACTGTGCTCTTACCGCACGCGATATTCCCCGTGAGACCGATGATGTAGGGCATAAATACACCTAACCCCCGGCCCCTTCCCGCGAGGAAGGGGTGACTCTTCGCAATGCCGGGGCATTCCGCTTAACGCCTCGGTCTTTTGGAGGCTCGCTCCCCTTCCTCGCGGGAAGGGGCCGGGGGTTAGGTCGTTGCCCCCGCCGTCAGTGCATCCAACTCGGCAGCGAGCGATTCCCAGCGGGCATAGACGCTATCGAGTTCGTCCTGCGCCTTCTGATAGGCGACGCCGAGTTCGGTGATGCGCGCCCCATCACTGCCCGCATCGTTCATTGCGTCCGTGAGACGAATCAGGTCTTGCTCCAACGCACCGACGCGTGCCTCGACCTGCACGAGCAGTTTACGGCGCGTCCGCAGTGTCCGCTCGTCCATCGGGCGTGGAGGAGGCGATACCTCGACCGATACCGCCGCCTGGGTCGCTGGTTGCGGCGTTTTCGGAGCGGTCGCGTTCTTCGGCACCGTCCCGTTTTTTGTCGGCATGCGATCTTCGGCGGTGGCACGCTGCCGCTCCTGCGTTCGGCGCATATCAGAGTAGTTGCCGAGATACGGCTGCAACTGGGCCGGCGCGTCTTCTGCGCCGCCTTCAATCCCGATTATCCAGACCTGCGTCGCCAGTGCATCTACAAAGGCGCGGTCATGCGAAACAAAGAGAATCGTGCCGTCGTACTCGTCGAGCACATCCTCCAACGCCTCGCGGGCGATGATGTCGAGGTGGTTCGTCGGCTCATCGAGGATCAAAAAATTCGCCTGATGCAGCGTCAGCACCGCGAGCGCGAGCCGCGAGCGTTCCCCACCGGAAAGGACGCTGACCTGCTTGAACACATCGTCTTCCTCGAACAAGAAGCGACCGAGAAAGGTGCGCGCCGCCTCCTCGGTCATTGGTCGCGCCGCGAGGACGGTAGCGAGCACGGTCAGCTGCGTATCCAATCCCTCGTGCGACTGTGCGTAGTAGCCAACCAGGACATTCGTGCCGAACTGAAACCGCCCTTTGAGCGGCGGGATATCGTCTACGAGCGTCTTCAGAAATGTGGACTTGCCACTCCCGTTCGGGCCGAGCATCGCGACCCGTTCGCCGCGTTCGATCAACAATTCGGGCAAATCAAGCAGCGTGGTACGGTGGCCACGTGCGTCCTCGTAGCCGACGGCCATCGGGTCAATCTGAAGGACGAGTCGCCCGCTTTTGAGGGCGGGGTTCATCGCAAGCGCGAGCCGCTCCTGCTCCTGTGGTCGGCGCAAACGTTCCACGCGCGCCAGTCGCTTCTCGCGACCCTTCGCTTCCTTGCTTCGCTGCCCCGCGCCATAGCGCCGGATGAACTCTTCCGTCCGCGCGATGAATGCTTGCTGCTCGTCGTACTCCTTGCGCCGCCGCTCCATCCGCTCGGCGCGGAGTTTGACGTAGGTATGGTAGCCACCAGGATAATCTTCCAACCTGCCGAATGAGAGGTCGAGGGTTCGCTCCGTCGTTTTGTTGAGAAATGTGCGATCATGCGAAACGACCAGGACGGCATGCCGCCACTGGCGCAAAAAGACCTCCAGCCATTCGAGCGCATTGAGGTCCAGATGGTTCGTCGGCTCATCGAGCAACAGCAAGTCCGGCTCGCCGAGCAGCGCCTTCGCCAGCGCGACGCGCGTCTTCTGGCCGCCCGAAAGCTGCCGGACGGGCGTATCGAACATATCAATCGGGAATCCAAGTCCGCCAAGCACCTGTGCCGCACGCGGCTCCATCGTGTAGCCGCCATCTACCTCGAAATGGTGGGTCGCGTCCGCGTACTCGTTCATTAACCCTTCGAGCCGTTCACCCTGCGCGTCGCCCATCGCGTGCTCTAGTTCGGTCATCCGCGTGCGGAGCGCAATGAGCGGAGCAAAGGCGGTCATCGTTTCCGCCATGATGCTGTGGGGTGCATCGAGCTTCGCTTCCTGCGCAAGATAGGTGACGCGCATTCCACGCGTGAGCGATACCGTGCCCGCCTCCGCGTGCTCGACGTCCGCGATGATCCGCAGCATCGTGGATTTCCCCGCCCCATTGACGCCGACAAGCGCAACATGCTCGCGTTCGAAAATCTGGAACGAGACATCGCGAAACACCTCCGCGACCCCGTAATGCTTAGTCAAATTCTGTACCGAAAGGATCGTCGCGCCTGGCACCGGAATACCTACCCCCTGTCCCCTCCCGAAACTGGAAGGAGTACATCGAAAGATTCGCGCTTTTCATTACCGCATCCCTTCCCGCATTTTCTCCCCTCTCCATCGCGGGTGCCCTTTGGGCAGTGAGGGGGGCCGGGGGTGAGGTTCCCCACCAAGCATACCAAAAGAAAGGCCCCGGTGACCGTAGTCACCGGGGCCGACAGATTCCGAGGAATCTCTTTACGGGTCAACCTGGCTGGGGAGCAGGTCGAACGGGGACGAAGCAGTGCGCTGTGTCGTGTCGCCACGAGCTGAGAAGTACTGCCGTCCGGTCGGGATGCGACCGTCAACACCGGCCGGGTAGGCGATCTGGTACAGGGACGAATCGCCCAGCACCGCGTTGCCCCGCTGGAAGTTGATCGGCCCCGGGAAGAGCTGGATCACCACCACCGCAACGCCCGCCTGGTTGGCCTTGACGGTTGCGAGGAAGTGGGCCGTCTGGTCCGGGAAGGTCTGCCA
>JBBSFO010000068.1:0-13091 GCA_038238655.1 Thermomicrobiales bacterium
ATGTCTGGAACTCGGCGCGCGTCCACTCGAAGCGGTGATCTTTGTGCCGGAACTGCCCGGCGGGTAAGGTCTCGAAGCGGACGTTGTACTCGCGGTTCGGCGTGGTCAGCACAACGGTTCCGGGCCGGGCAGACGCGAAGATGACGCGAGCAAAGGCGGCGAGGCGTGGCGGATCAAGATGCTCGATCACTTCGACGACCGCTGCTGCGTCATATCCCGCAAGGCGTGCGTCACGGTATGTGAGCGCGCCGTGCAGCAGCATGATTCGCTCGCGTTGCAGCGGCGGCATGCGGTCGAGAGAGAGACGGTCGTGCGCCTTTTCGAGCGCACGGTGCGAGACATCCACCCCGACAATGTGCGCGAACTGCCGGTCTTCCAGCAAAGGTCGCAGCAGTTGCCCTTCGCCGCAGCCGAGATCGAGTACGGTCGTTGCGCCGCTCTGCTTCAACGCGGTCACGACCGCGCCAATGCGCTGTTCGTTTAGGCTGATCGGTCGCTCGACAGCCACTTCCTCGTTATTGTGTGCGGCTTCGGCTTCGTCCGGGTCTGTTGCGTCTTCCGGAACGAGTTGAGCGAGTGCGTCGCGGGCGAGAGTGCGACGGTGCTTCAAGTAGCGGTACGTGATGATGTCGCGCTCGGGGTGGGTCGCGAGCCAGCCCGTGCCGTGCCGCAGCAACTTCTCCACTTCCTCGTCGCCCACCCAGTAGTGCTTCTCGTCGTCCAGTACAGGGATCAGGACATAGAGGTGCGTGAGCAGGTCGGCCAGTCGTATCTCTGCACGGAGGCGGACGGTGTAATACGCGCTCTCGCCCCACTCCGGGAACGCGGTGTCGAGCGGCTGCCGCTCCGCTTCGACGTGGTAACCGAGGGGTACGAACAGTCGCTGGAGGAACGACTCCCCACCACGGCAGGGGATAGCGGCGAGCATTGCCTCCAGCGGGATCGCTGTATGTGCCAGTTCAGGTCGTTCCTTGCTTTGGCCCATCATCGCGCTTCGAAAAACTTGCCCGATTGCGACACTCAGAAGCGACGACGCGACGTACGGGCGGTCACTGACGTAGTGCATGAGCGTCGCGCTCCGCCCGCGCACCAGTCCGACCGGGTCCACATCAAGCAGGAGGGCTGCCGTGCAGCGCGCCGCACTCGCCTCAGAGTAGAAAACATACGCCTGCCCGAACGAGAGCGGAAAAGTCTGTATACGCGCCGGATTCTTGTGCAACAGAAAGCCAAGATCGGTCGCCGGGCGATAGGTTGTCGTCACAGTGAGCAACATATGTGCCTTCTGCCACTTGCACAGACAAATGTGCGCCAGCCGTGAGGATGTATACCACATCAACGCCAGTCGCTGTGCCCCATTGCCACGGCACCGAAAATGCATAGATTTGTGACCAGGACTGCGGTTCAGTTACTGTTTCCTTCCTGCATCGTGAGGCAGAGACATCGTGCAACATTCGGATCAACAACGGATCGGCGAGCGGTACGAATTGCAGCAACCCATCGGGATCGGTGGGATGGCGCGTGTCTATCTCGCGCGTGACTGTGTGCTGAATCGCGACGTCGCCGTAAAAATCCTCAACCCGGCGCTCGCCGCCGATCCGCTCTTCGTCGAACGGTTCCGCCGCGAGGCGCAAGCCGCAGCCGCGCTCAATCACCCGAATATCGTGACGATCTACGACACGGGCGCGACCGACGATACGTATTACATCGTGATGGAGTACGTGCCGGGGCCGAACCTCAAAGAAATTATCCGGGCGCGCGGGCCGCTACCGGAGGACGAGGCGTTGACGATTGGCGCGCAGGTTGCCGCCGCCTTGGGTGCGGCGCACGCGCATCACCTGATTCATCGCGACATCAAGCCGCACAATGTTTTACTCAGTCCGTCCGGCACTGCGAAGGTAACGGATTTCGGCATCGCGCGTGCTGCGGGGGCTTCGCAACTGACGGCGACGCAGACGGTGATGGGCACCGCGCACTACCTTTCACCGGAACAAGCTCTCCACCAATCGCTCGACGGCCGCACCGACTTGTATAGTCTCGGTGTGGTACTGTATGAGGCGTTGACAGGGTGCGTGCCTTTCGAAGGCGATTCGTTGGTCGCAGTGGCGATGCGTCAGGTGCATGACCCGCCGCCGCCGATGCGGCAGATTAGGGCGGAGATCTCCCCGCGCGCGGAAAGCGTCGTGATGCGTGCGCTGGCGAAAGACCCCGCTGCCCGCTATCAATCCGCCGCCGCGATGGAGGCGGCGCTCGTGGAGGCGAATCGCGCGCCCGATCTCCACGTCACTGAACGGGCACAAACCAAACCGGTGACGATTGTTACGTCGGCGCTCCCGGCTTCGTCGCCTCCGCCGCCGCGCACTATCGAGGCGTCGCATGCGACTGATCGCCCTGCCTACGAACCAGCGCTGGTACCAAGCGAAGGGCGGAGGCGACGCTGGCTTATCATTCCCGCTTTGGCGGTCCTCGGCACGATGATCGCGTTGATTGGCCTGCTCACCCTTCGCTCAACGGGCGGCGGGCGCACGGCAACGGTTGCAACCGCCACCGCGAATCCGCAAGCATCGGTAGTCGTTGCCGTTGCGGCTTCAGCGACGCCTCCGGCGATAGCGACAGCAACGACTGCCTCGCAACCGACCGCCATCACTATTGCCACAGTCGCCGCCGCATTACCGACTGTCGTCCCACCACCGCCTGCTCCAACGATTGCACCGACAGTACCGGTAGCAAGCCCGACACCGCTCGCTCAATCAACGCCGACCCCGGCGCCCGCGCCGACTGCGACCATTATTCCGGTGACTGCACCGCCACCAAATCTACCGACCGCACCTGCTCCCGTATCGCCGACTGGGCGACCGGCCATTGCGGTCGCGGGAACGCCAGAGCAAGCGGTCGAGCAATTTTATCAGGCGGTGTCACAGCATCAATTCGACGCGGCGGCCCAACTGTGGAGCCCGCGGATGAAGGCGGAATACGATACGCAAGTGAACATCAACGGTCACTTCGCACCGACGCAACGGATTGACTTCACCATTGGGAAGGTCGTAACCACGGGCGAGGGCCGGGCGACCGTTCCCGTCCAACTGACGGATGTCCGGGCGGGTAACTCGTTGCGCTACGTTGGTTCATGGCAAGTCATCCGTGGCCCGTCTGGGTGGCTTCTGGATCAGCCGAATTTGCAGGCTGCATAACAACTACGTCATTCAGGGAACGATCGGCAAAATCTGGTGCGAACAGCGCGGCCAGCAGCGTACCGGCCCAACGTAGTTTCCCCAACGGGTTGATTCAATCGCGTGTCCGCCGAACCTTCGCCTGCCTCGATGATCTGTCGAATCGGTGTCGCGATCCACGTATGGATGTCAAGGCCGCGCGTGGCGGTATGCGCGCCGCCCCGTTTTGACGGGAGCAGGGTGCGGTTGACGAACGCCAATACGTCGGTCGTCAACGCCGGGAACGCGCCGTGCAGCCGCGCGACGAGGCTTGTTGGCAGGGACAAAATGCGCTCGGCGTCGCCGCGACGGGTGGCCGCGACGATTTCTCGTGCCGCCTGCACGGTGTCGAGCGCGGCGAAGGGGAGGGTGTCGCCGAGGCTGAACCAAGTGTATTCAGCTTCCTGATCGCCTTTGAATTCGGCGTTGCGGTGGCCACCCGTGCGCAAAAGGCCGGGCGCGATTGTCGTGACCTGCACGCCGTCCGACGCCAACTCCGCCCGCAGTCCCTCCGAAAATCCGGTGGTGGCAAACTTCGCCGTTCCATAGGGGAGCAGATGCGGCATGCTAAGTTTGCCGCCGACCGAGGTGATATTGACGATGTGCCCGCTTCGCCGCGCGCGCATCTGCGGCATGACGGCGAGTGTTGCATAGAGCGTGCCCCAGAAGATGACGCCCATCGCCTTCTCGAAATCCTCAACGGTCATCGTCTCAATCGGGCCTGCCTGGATGATGCCAGCATTGTTGACAAGTATGTCTATCCGACCGAAATGGTCCGTGACCGCGCGAATTGTACGCTCCATGTGATCGCGATTGGCGACATCGCAATGGACGGCGAAAGCGTCTGCCCGCTCGGCCTGAAGACTGTCTACTGCCCGTTCCAGTTCGGCTTCATCGCGCGCGCAGATTGCGATGCGGCACCCGGCATGGGCAAACTCGCGGGCGATCTGCAAGCCAAGCCCCCGCGAGCCACCCGTGACGAGCGCGACCTTGCCGGTGACATCCTCCATCCGCCGCCGGAGTAGCGCCCTGGCGATGATGCCGATGCCGATGCCACCGGCGGCGATGATCGGCATGCTCGACCGTGGGCGTTTCTCCGTCATCGTGTATCCCCTCCTCGTACTACGGTTGCAGAACGACCTTGATACACTCGTCCTGCTTATCGCGGAAAATCTTGTAGGCATGCGGCGCATCGTCCAGCGGTAGCCGGTGCGTGATGATGAAACTCGGGTCAATCTCGCCTTGCTCCACGCGGTCAAGGAGCGGGCGAAGATACCGCTGCACATGGGTCTGGCCCATCTTAAAGGTCAGGCCCTTCGCAAAGGCGGCGCCGAATGGTACTTTGTCGAGCAATCCACCATAGACGCCGGGAACGGAGATCGTGCCGCCCTTTCGACATGCCTGAATCGCCTCACGCAAGACATGTGGGCGGTCCGTACCGAGCCGGACGACCTGCTTCGCCTTGTCCGCGATGGCGTCAATGCTCGCGCCGTGCGATTCCATCCCGACGGCATCAATGCAGGAATCAGGGCCACGACCACCCGTCATCTCCTTGAGCGTATCAATGACGTCGCTTTCTTCGTAGTTGATAATCTCCGCGCCCGCCTTGTCTCGCGCCATCGCCAGCCGCTCCGGCACGCGGTCAATGGCGATTACCCGTTCCGCACCGAGCATAAACGCGCTCTTGATCGCAAACTGCCCGACCGGGCCGCAGCCCCAGATTGCGACGATATCGCCCGGCGTGATGTTGCAGTTCTCCGCCGCCATGTAGCCGGTCGGGAAAATGTCCGACAGGAAGAGCACCTGATCGTCCGGCAGCGAATCGGGTACCTTGATCGGCCCGACATCGGCGAACGGCACGCGGGCGTATTCCGCCTGACCGCCCGCATAGCCGCCGTACATATGCGAATACCCGAAGAGACCGGCGGCGGAAAAGCCGTACGCCTTCTCCGCCATCCAGGAATTCGGGTTGGAGTTGTCGCACGCGGACCAGAGTTGCTGCTCGCAGTAGAAGCAGTGACCGCACGCAATCGTGAATGGGACGACGACGCGATCGCCCTTGCGGAGATTCGTCACTTCCTTGCCGACTTCGACAATCTCGCCCATGAATTCGTGGCCGAGGATGTCGCCCGCCTTGAGTGTAGGGATATACCCGTCGTATAGGTGGAGATCGGAGCCGCAAATCGCCGTCGCTGTGATCTTCACAATTGCGTCGCGTTGGTTGAGGATTGTCGGATCGGGGACGCGTTCGACACGGACATCGTGCGTGTTGTTCCAGACGAGCGCTTTCATTCGTACTACGACCTTCCCGTCGGTTGACCGTCCGTAGTCGGGATCTCGCCGGCCTCCATCATTGCCTTGAATTGGCGGAGGGCATCCTGCACCTGCTGGGTCGGCTCCTCGCCGAAGAGCTTCGCGACGAGCATGCCTGCCTTGCCGACCGGCGGCACGTATTCGAGGTTGACCGTTACTTCCGTGCCGCGCCCGCCCGGTGCCGAACTAAAGCGGACCGAACCGGCATTCGCGACCTGGGCATCGGTAGACTTCCAGGCAATCACCTCGTTCGTGATGTCACTGATAATCACCGCGTCCCACTCGGCCGACTTCCCCGCCGGGGCCGTCGCTTTCCAATGGGAGTGCGTGTCATCCTTTACGTGCACGGATTCCAGATGATTCATGAAGTGCGGCAGGTTCTCGAAGTTCCGCCAGAAGCGATAGAGTTCCTCGGCGGGCTTATTGATCGTCACCGTCTTCTCGACGCGCACGCCTTTCTCGTGCCCGACGCTGGCGGCCGGGCTGTGATCGCCGTCCGCACCCTTCCGCCCCTTCACGGCGCGGACGGCGAGCGCACCCCCGGCGATCGCGGCTACTGCGCCACCTGCGACGGTCGCCCACCGCTGAGCAGATTTGTCGTCTGTATTCGCGTCCATGAACGCCGGTTGTTCAGCATCGGTCGTATCATTTTTCGTCGTCATATTGGCTCTCCTTGTTCCATCGGTTCCGTATTGATGCAGCGCACCCATACGGCGGCTGTCCGCAATGCGTATGCCGGGAGCCACGCCGGTATATTGATTTCCCAACGAAAGTGACATCAAACGCCCCGCACGTATTACCGCGCGGGGCGTTCGTGGCGTGGGTGGGTTGTTGGCGATGCTCGTTGGTGAATCAGGTCATGCTGACTGAGCAACTGAATCGAAATGGGCCGCTTAATCCTTCTTCTTGAAGTTGAGCGCGGCGGAATTGATGCAGAATCGCTGCCCGGTCGTATCGCGCGGTCCGTCGTCGAAGACGTGCCCGAGGTGCCCGCCGCAGGTGGCACAAAGGACCTCCGTCCGTCGCATGCCGAAGGTGCGGTCTTCGTGGAACTCGACATTCCCCTCGACTGATCGGTCGAAACTCGGCCAACCGCAATCACTGTCGAACTTTGTGTCCGACGAGAAGACGGGCGTGCCGCATGCGGCGCAGGTATACATACCACTGTCGTGGTTGAGGTAGAACTGGCCGGTGAACGGTCGTTCGGTCCCCTTCTGACGCAGCACATGATATTGCTCGGGAGTGAGTGTCCCTCGCCAAAATTCGTCCGGTTTGTTCTTCATGTTCTCTTCCATAGCACACAGTATAGCACAAACGAAGCGAGCAGGGTGCGGTACAATCGCATTCCGGCTGTGGCGCCGGACGATCATGAAGGGAGCAGCAATCCGTGGCTGGCGATGTGATTCTCACGAATGGACACCTGATTACGTCTGACCCCGCGATGCCTGTTGCGGAGGCGGTCGCGATCCGTAATGGCGTCATTGCCGTCGTCGGTGCGAACGACGACGCGTTGGCCGAGCGTCGCGCGGGAACCGAGGTGATTGACCTGCGCGGTCGCACTGCGATGGCGGCCTTCAACGATGCGCACTGCCATCCGATGTATGTCGGCTTCGCGGCGGCGGCGGTCAATGCCCGCCCGGAGGCGACGAGCAGTATCGCCCAACTCGTCGCCAAAATCCGCGAGCGCGCGGAATCGCAGCCACCGGATCGGTGGATTCGCGCCCGTGGCTACGACGATGCGCGCTTCGCCGAGCAGCGTCACCCAAATCGCACCGATCTTGACCTCGCCGCGCCCGCACACCCGGTGTTGGTCGTGCGGGCATGCGGGCACGTCGCCGTCGCGAACACGAAAGCGCTGCAACTCGCGGGTGTGACCGCGATGACCCAGGACCCCGAAGGCGGCGTGATAGACCGCGATGAGCACGGCGAGCCGACGGGCATCCTGCGGGAGGCAGCGATGCGCTTTGTCTCGGACGTTATCCAGCAGCCATCCGTGGGCGAGATTGCGGATGCGCTCGATCATGCTGCCACGCTGTATCACGCAGTCGGTGTGACGAGCGTTGGGGAGGCAGGCATTCACCGCCCGGAGGAGATGGCCGCGTACCAGGCGCTCCACGACCGGGGCGCGGGCGGCGTGCGGACGTATCTGATGATGATGGTGGACGAGATGTTGGATGGTCTGGAGCAGACGGGCATCCGCACCGGCTTTGGGGACGCGCGGCTTCGCATCGGGCCTGCCAAGCTCTTCATTGACGGCTCGATTGGCGGACGGACGGCGCGAATGCATCACCCGTATGTCGGAGAGGCGGAGAACGTCGGTCTCTGGATGCAGACACCGAATGCATTCAAGGCGAAGTTCAAGCGCGCGCACGATCTCGGCTGGCAATGCTGCGCGCACGCCATCGGTGACGCGGCGATTGATTTACTGCTCGATTGCTACGAGGAGGCGATGACGACCAATCCGCGCCCGGACACGCGCCATCGCATCGAGCACTGCGAGTTCATCACCGATACCGCCGTCTTCGACCGCATCAAGCGGCTCGGCTGTATCCCGATTCCCGGCACGACCTTCCTGCGCGACTTCCGGCCCGTCTACGTCCAGAATCTCGGCAACGAACGCTTGCGTTACGCGAATGCGATGCGGACTTTTCTCGACATGGGCATCGTCGCGGCGGCATCATCGGATGCGCCGGTCGTCACTGTCAGCCCGCTCGCCGGGATTGAAACGATGATGACGCGCACCGACTTCGCGGGCGGCGTCGCGTTTCCTGAAGAAGCAATCACTTTCGCGGAAGCCGTGTGGGCGTATACCTGGGCGGGCGCGTACGCCTCGTTCGAGGAAACCATCAAGGGTAGCCTGACACCCGGTAAACTCGGTGACGTAACTGTCCTCAATGCCGACGCACGCTCCGTGGACCCGGACGACATCGCGGAGATGACGGTGGATTACACAATCATGGATGGCGAGATCGTCCATAGCAAGTAATGAGTGTGGACCATCGCGCTATGCCTCAAATTGGTGCTGCTGGCCAGGCTTGAGCGGGTAGCACATCACGCCCGATACGCTACCCTGTACCTGCCGTTTGAACGCCTCGCCGTCCTGCGTGATCGGCGGGAAGGTATTGTAGTGCATCGGGATGACTATTTTGGGTTGGACGAAACGCACCGCCCGAATCGCGTCCTCCGGCCCCATCGTGAAATGGTCGCCGATGCAGACGCACATCAGATCAATGCCCGCCTCGCCGATTAGTTCCATATCTCGGAAGAGCGCGGTGTCGCCGGTATGATAGATCGTCATGCCGCCGAAGCGGATCACCAGCCCCGCCGGGACGCCCGCCGCGACGAACGTATCCGGCCCGGTTTGGTACGACGAGGTGTGCCACGCAGGCGTAAATTTGACGCTGCCGCCATCAAACTGGATGGTCCCGCCGTGGTTGCTGGGGATCGTTTTTACCCCCTGTGCGCCGAGCCATTCGCCGAGTTCGAACGTCGTGATGATCGTCGCGCCCGTCCGTTTGGCGATTGACCGGGCGTCGTCAATGCCGTGGTCATTATGCGCGTGGGAGAGCAAAATCGTGTCGGCATGGAGATCGTCGGCCTTCGTCGTCGCGACCGGATTGCCCGTCACCCACGGGTCAATCAAAACAATTTTGCCTTCCGCCTCCAGCGCGAACCCCGAATGGCCGAGAGAGGTAAGCAGCATGATCGTTCCTCCTTGCAAACCCCGGTTGGGCCATCTTACTTTCGCGCAGTGTACCGCGTCCGTCGCTGTTTGCCACGCAGCATCGTAGCCATTGGATCATCGGCGACGTATACTTGTGCCAGCGATCATAGGTTACTGCTATGGAGGTGCGGTGTGGAACTGCGTCACCTCGCGTATTTTGTGGCTGTCGCTGATCATCAGCATTTCACGCGCGCCGCCGAGGCGCTGCACATCGCGCAACCGTCGCTCAGTCAGCAGATTCGCAAATTGGAAGAAGAGATCGGCAATACGCTGTTCGAACGGACACGCGGCCAGGTGACACTCACCGAGGCGGGCCAGCACCTTTTGCCGCATGCCCGCGCGCTGCTCGCCCGCTCCGCCGAAGCCGAACGCGAGTTGGCGGAGTTGGCGGACCTCGAACGCGGTCGCCTCCGCCTCGGGGCATTACCCGCCCTCAGCGCCTCAATGCTGCCGCCGTTACTTGTCGCATATCATGCGCGCCACGCGGGGATCGCCCTCGAACTCCACGAAGCGCCGACGATCACGCTCCTGCGGCAACTCGAACACCGCGAAGTGGACTTGGCCCTCACTGCGCTACCGACGACGCACGGTTACCTCGGTTCGCTCCCGCTCGGGCGCGAACTGCTTTCGTTCGCGGTCGCCCCCGATCATCGTCTCGCGCTCCGCGAATCTGTGAACCCCGCTGAATTGCGCGATGAGCCATTCATCCTGTGGAGCGAGGGATCGGCGGTGCGTGACCTGACACTGCGCATTTGTCGTCAGGCGGGGTTCGAGCCGAAAGTCGTGCTTGAGTGCGCCTACTGGGACACGATCTGCTCGATGGTCGCGGTAGGGCTGGGGATCACGCTCGTGCCGGAGCAATCGCTTTCGCCGATTTCGCGCTCGCAAATCGCCGTCGTCCGCCTTTCGGAGGGCGGTCATGGGCGGCAGATTGGCCTTCTCTGGCGGCGCGATGGCTATCAGCCCGCCGCCGCCCGCGCCTTCATTGACCTTGTCCGTGAAACGCGGGTACTGCGGGCTGATGACGCGGGATTCGGCGAAGAAACGGCGGTGCAAAACGCAGTCCCGAATCCCCAGCCCTATCCCTCGCGCGGGGCGCGGTGAGCTGACGTAATGCCGTATTCGCGTGTGACGTGCGGACGCGTTATACTACGTCGGCGCTTTTGGGATCAGCAAATGCTATGCGAGAAGGATAGGGGAAGCGATGATTCTCTGGATTGCCTACGAAGCGGGAAGCGCGCTCGGCGACGCGCGTGAAGAAGTCCACAACGCGATTCGCGCGGCGGCGGGCGCGCGCAATGTTCACCGCGCGATGCCGAATGTCTGGCTCATAGATTCGGAGGAGTCACCCTCCGCATGGGTAGATACGGTGGAACCGGCGCTCGCCAAGGGTGATCGGGTGATCGTCACGAAACTCCAACGCGGTGCCGCCGCGATGAACATCACCCCTGCCACGGATTGGCTCAAGGTCCATCGAGAGTCTTTCTAGAGGACTGTGGACGGTGGAGGCCAAATGGGGACGGATTTCGCGGCATCGTTGCAGCCGCAGGTGCTTGGCTATCTGGATCGCGCGGATCGCCGCGTGCAGGTCGGCTTTGGCGCAGATGAGTCACTGGCGATCAGCATGCTGGCGCAAGGCGAATACAACCTGAACTACCTCGTGACGGGCGGCGCGCGGCAGGTCGTGGCACGGATCAATACGGGTACGCAGATCAGCGAAGGCGACCAGATCGGCTACGAGTATCGTGCCCTGGAGTTCTTGCGGCCCGCCGGTATCGCACCTACGCCGTATCTGCTCGATAACTCCGGCGCGGAAATCCCCTACGGCTTTCTGGTCGAGGAATACTTCCCCGGTCGCCCACTCGATTATGCGACCGAGGTATCGCTCGCCGCCCGCACGATTGCCGCACTCCACACCCTACCGACTGCCGGTAATCCCGATTTCCTCATTGTTCCCGATCCCTTGACCGGATCGTGGCAGGAGGCGAAAGGGTTTCTCGATGTCTTCTTTGCCACCGACGATGCCGATCCAACCGTCAAGCGCATCTTCGAACGTGTCCTCGCCGCCCTCGATGCAACGGCGACGAAGCAGCAGGATCGTTTCCGCCCCGACGAGCGAGTCATCATCCACACCGATGTGCAGGCGCATAACTTCATCGTCGGTGATGGATCGGAAGACCAGGCGAAACTCGTTGACTGGGAAAAGCCGATGCTGGACGACGGCTCGTACGACCTCTGCCACTTTCTCACGCCAACGACGACGCTCTGGAAATGCGACTACGTCCTATCGGATGCACAACGCACCGCCTTCATCGAGGACTATGCAACCGCCGTGGGTGACCATCACGCGGGCCGCGACGTGGTCGGACGCATCGAGACACGGATGCCGTTCGTTTACCTGCGCGCAGTGGGCTGGTGCGCAATGGCCTGGGTCGAATACACCCGCCCCGGTCGCCTGCTGCGTAACGAAAAGACCTTCGAGAAGATCGTCGAATACCTCGTCCCCGATTTCCTCGTCAACCTCTTCCGGCCCTACGTTCCCGGTCTGTAGACTGGGTGCGTTGCATAACCGCAGGATTTTCCTGGTATGGTGCCAATCGTATAACCCATTCGCTCCACGACAGCGGTCAATCCCAAACGGGGGCAGGGCCTCTCAAAACTGTACTGCGAAGACATCAATCGAGACATTGAGACAGAGATGAATAACAGAACGCAAACGACCGGGAAAGCCGCCGCTTCCGTATGACGTTCAGGGAGTTCTGAAAATCGTTTCAAATTGGAACGATGCCTCAGTTGTGATTACGATGGTGACACAGAGGGTGTATCTTGCAGCATAATGAGATCGGCGCGGCTTGCGCGCTACCGCATGGGACGGGGAGGGTAATGCACATGAATCGGCGCTGGACACCGGGGGAAAATAAGCCGGTCGACTATCTCATCGCCTGCTTCGCCGATGCGCCCGCCGCGCATGCTGCGCTCGCCGCCTTGCGGGAGGCCGGTTTCGCCGATGAAGACCTCGTCTCGCTCGACGGCGGCGAGGGGTACGAGGAGGTTCGCCGCAAGGAGGGATCCACGCCGCTCCACCGCCTCATCTTCGCGTTAGAGGATGCGACGGGCGACGAGACGACGGGGCGCGCCGCAGTTGTCGAGGAACTCAAGGAGGGGCACTCCCTCGTCTTCGTCTACGCCCCGAACGAGGAGACCACCGACAACGCGAACCGGATCGTTCGCGCGGCGCACGCTTACAAGGTCAGCCACCGAGGCCGCTGGGTAAGCACCAACCTCTCCTGATCCCGGCAGTCAGCGGGGAATCAGGCCATTGCTACTGCTGACCCCGTACCTCGATGCCTGCTGCGGTGCCGATAACGACGGTGTGGGTGAGGCCGAGGAAGAAGCCGTGCTCCACGACGCCGACAGTCGCTTTGATCGCGGCGGCGAAAGCGTGGACGGCGAATGCGTCCGGCAGTGCGCAATCTACGATGTAGTTGCCGTTGTCGCTGTGGAACGGCGCGCTGCCCGTGCGTCGGAGAATCGGGGTGAGACCGAGCGACGTGAGTGCATTCGCGGTGCGCTTCCAGCCGAAGGGCACGATCTCGACCGGCAGCGGCATCCGCTCGCCGAGGCGGTGAACCAACTTCGTCTCGTCCACGATGATGACCTGCCGGTGCGTCGCACTGGCGACGATCTTCTCGCGCAGCAGCGCGCCGCCGCGCCCTTTGATGACGTTCAGATCGGGATCAACTTCGTCCGCGCCGTCTATCGTCACGTCAATCTGTGGGTGTGTGTTGAGGGTCGTGAGGGGGATACCGCCCGCGCGCGCCTGCATGGCCGATGCCTTCGAGGTCGGG
>JBBSFO010000069.1:0-13003 GCA_038238655.1 Thermomicrobiales bacterium
CATGAAGCCGCCGTATGCAAAAGTAATTGCAGCGATCAGCGACGGCGCCCGGCGCAACCCGACCGTCCGCGCGAAGCCATACATCGTTGCGGAGGCCCACCAGACGTGGAAAATTGCCAGCGCCTCGAACGCCCCGTACGTGAAGGGGCGCGCCAGCGCCCACACAAGCAGGTTTGGCGGATAGAGCGCACCCGCCTGGTAGTCCGCCGCGAACGGCGCGCCCGCGAACAGATACGGGTTCCAGAGCGGGAAATGCCCGCCGTGGATTTGATTCGCGGCGAAGGCAGAAAGCGGATAGTAGAAAGAGTTGAAGTCGCCGCCGCCTTTGGGGATCGCCACGCCCTTTTCGAAGAGCAATCGCCAGAAAAAGAGTGCGAAGATGATCGTGAGCAGGCCGATCATGCCGACCTCGCCCCGCGCGCCCGGCCACCGTCGCCGTACGCCCGGCACTCCAGCCACTAACAGCAGGGCAAGCCAGACTACGACAATGACCAGCATTGCCCCCGGCCCCATCAGCCCCACAAACTTCAGGACCACGCGTGTCTCCGGGGCCGAAACGGAAACCACTTGAACTGCAGAGACGCAGAGAACACGGAGACCTCAGAGGAAATACGAGACGAGAAGAAAAGAATCGTGCCGTTTTCACCGATCCCCTTCTCAGTCCCTTCTCTGCGTTCCTCTACGCTCTTTGCGTCTTTGCGGTTCAAGTGGTCTCCTCACACATTGAAGAGGAATTCGATGATATCGCCATCCTGGACAAGATACTGCTTACCTTCGAGGCGGTGCGTGCCCGCTTTTTTCGCTTCTGCCATGCTCTTGGCGATGATCATCGCCTCGTATGCGACGACTTCGGCGCGGATAAAGCCGCGTTCGATGTCGGAGTGGATCTCGCCCGCCGCCTGCTGCGCCATCGTGCCGCGCGTGATCGTCCACGCGCGGCATTCGTCCGGCCCGACAGTGAAGAAAGAGATTAACCCGAGCAGCGCGTAGGAGCGACGGATGATACGATCCAACCCACTCTCCGCAATACCCATTTCCTCCATGAAGACGTGCGCGTCTTCGGGGTCCAACTGGCCGATCTCCATCTCGATCTGCCCGGCGACTGCGTCGAAGGCGATGCCCGGCCGGGCGAATTTCGCTTCGGCCTGCTGGACGAGCGCGGCGGCCTCGTCGCCCATCTGCGCTTCGCCGACATTGAGCAGGACAAGGAGCGGTTTGCCGGTCAAAAAACCGAAGCCGCGCAGCAACCGCTCGTCGTCGGGATCGAGGGCGACTTCGCGGATCGGTGTCCCCGCTTCGAGCGCGATGCGCAGTTTGATCAGCGCGGCCTGTTCCCGCTCGTATTGCTCCCGCTCCGCGCCGCGCACCTTCTGAATCTGACTTTCGAGGCGGACGAGCCGCTTTTCGATCTGGCCGAGGTCGTTGAAGGTGAATTCCAACTGCAACGTCTCGATGTCGCGCAACGGGTTAATCGTTTCTTCGGGATGCGGCACATTCGCGTCGTCGAACGCGCGCACGACATGGACGAGCGCATTCGCCTGCGCGAGATGACCGAGCAGCGCGCCGCCGATCCCTTTCTCGCTCACACCCTTCGCCAACCCCGCGACATCCACGTACTGCACGTCCGCCGGGATCGTCCGCTTCGGCTTGAAGATCGCGGTCAGGCGATCCAGTCGCTCATCGGGCACTTTGATCGTTGCGAGGTTCGGCTCATCCTCGATACCCGTGCTGTAGGCGCTCGTTTTCGCCTCGGCGCGCGTCAACGCATTGAACACCGTCGTCTTACCGCTCTTCGGCAGACCGACGACCACTAACCGTACCGCAGGCATGCATGCTCCTTCATTTCCGCATCATTGGGGTGTCCGTACATACGGAACAGCCCTCCGGTAGTATAGAGGGCACGCAGAGACGCGTCGAATTATGTCACGATCGCATTGGTAGCGCCGGTTTCAGCGTGCGACCTCACGTCTGAATGGCGAGGAGTAGCGGGGTGTCTTTCGGCAATGCCTGGCCCGGACTGACCTGTCGGTTGTCCTGAAGATTGAGGATCGCGACGACGGTTCCCTTTTTCTGCGGCGGCGTGCCAGCCGGTGGTGGGATGCTCGCCACATCAACACGCGTGAATCCCGCTTGCTCGACTTGCTGCCGCGCTTCCTCGGGCGATTTGCCGATCACATTCGGGAGAGCGGCATTCCCGACGCTGGTCGTTGGTGTGGCGGCGGTCGTCGCTTGCGCGGTCGGCTTGACGGTCGCGCTCGGCGTCGCGGTCGCGGGGGCAGGCGTCGGCGTCGGTTTGCCCGCGCTTACATGGACCCGCGTCTCGCCATCATGCTGCACATTGAGCGGTTCGATGTTGATAACACGCCCCGCTTCGACATCGGCGCTTGGTTCGTCGGTGCGCACCGGTTTGATGCCGAGGTCGGTCAGTTGCTTGCTGACTTCCTCGTACGTCTTGCCCTTGACGCTCAGACCGCTCAGGTCCACAATTGCCGGGCCTTGGCTCGTGACGATGTTGATCTGCGTATCCCGTTTCACTCGGCCACCGGGCCTCGGGTCCTGATCGAGAATCTGGCCGCGCGGCACGGTCTCGTTGGTCCGCTGCGTTTCTTTGCCGAGGCCGAGGCCGCGCTTGCGCAGTTCGTCCGCCGCTTGTGGCTGAAACAAGCCCGCGAGGTTTGGCACTTCAATCGCATTTGGGTCAAGCGTCGGTGTGACGCCAACACTCGGCGTCACACCGACCGAAGCAGACGGCTTCGGCGTCACCAAAGGCGTCGCGGTCGCCGCAACGATAGGCAATGTCGTGGCAGTCGCGCTCGTTGGCGTCGCGGCGGGCGCATTGCTCGCATTCGCCAATTTGTAGCCGAGATAGACGAGCGCGAGCAGGCCACCGAGCAGGACGATGCCGAGCAACCACGTTCCGAACCCCGGCCCGGTTGCCCGGCGCGGCACCGGCGTGGCATCCACACGCCGAGTGCCATTGCGCGTCGGCGGCACGGCCGCGACCCGCGTGCGCGGCCCGTCCATCGTGAGGGCACGCGTATCTTCTGGCAATGGATACGTCGCCGCGCCGCCGATAGCGACGGTCTGCACCGGCCCCGGCACCGGATTCCCGCGCAACGCGGAAATCATTTCCGCACCGGACAGGTAGCGGCGATCCGGTAATTTCTCCATCGCTCGCATAATGACGGCTTCGACGGCGCGCGGGATTTTGGCATTGAAGCGCGAGGGCGGCGGCGGCGCGTTGCGAACATGCTGCATCGCTACGCTGACTGCCGTGTCGCCGACAAATGGTAGCCGCCCGGTTAGCATCTCATACAAGACGACACCCGCGCTGTAGAGGTCGCTGGCGGCGGTGAGCGGCGCGCCTGTCGCCTGTTCCGGCGAGATATAACCTGCCGTGCCGAGCGCCGTGCCCGCGTCCGTCATCTTGATGTCGTTGATCCCTTTGGCGATGCCGAAGTCCACGACTTTCGCAGTGCCGCGCGCGTCTATCAGGATGTTGTGCGGCTTGATGTCGCGGTGGATGATGCCGCGACTATGCGCATAGTCGAGCGCGGGAGCGATCTGCGCCATCACTTCGATCGCGTCGGGAACGGTGAACTGCCCGCGCTGGCGAATCAGTGTTGCGAGGTCCGTACCATCAATCAGTTCCTGGACGATGTACCAGGTGTCGCCATCGCGTCCGACATCGTACACATTGACGATGTTCGGGTGCGACAGCCCGGCAGCGGACTGCGCTTCACGACGAAAGCGGGCGAGGAATGAATCGTTGGTCGCATATTGCTCGCGGAGTACCTTGATCGCGACGACGCGATTCAGGACAAGGTCCCACCCACGATAAACGACGGCCATGCCGCCGTCACCGACAACGCCGTCAATGCGATACCGTCCATTGAGAATACGATTCATGGCTCCTCGAAGAGGGATCGAACGGCGCGGAAGAGGCCGCACCGACCCCCGCCCGCGCGTGCGGGACCGGACACCCCACCACCGCATCGGACATGGCGATTGTACGGGCGCACCTCGCCCGCGTCAATTAAACGATTCTCCGCTCGCTCGCGTTCCGTTCCCTGCCGACTGCGGCGGCGATCAGCATCCGTTCATGAGCGGGCAACAAGAATCGTCGCGTCCAACGACGCACGATACTGGTCCGCCCGGCGCTGTGCCTGCGTTTCGTCCTCGCAGAGGATATAGAGCGTCGGGCCACTTCCGCTCAGGAATGCCTGAGCGCCCATCGCCGCGATCTGCGCGCGGGTTTCGCGGACACGTGGCGCGATCCGTTCGAGCGGCGGCAGGAACGCGTTGTCGAGCAGTGTGCTATCGAGCGACTTTCCTTGCCGTAAACCCGCTACCTGCCGGAGAATTGGCGCACCCGTGCCGAAATCGGCGTGCGTCAGCGCGCCATACAATGCGGCGGTCTTGTCTGCGATTGCCACACGCGGTGTCACAAGAACCAGCCAGCCGGTCGGGACCGGCACGGGTATCAACACGTCGCCGATACCCCGCGCGATCATTGCGCCGCCATACAGGGCGAACGGCACATCCGCACCGAGATCGCGCGCGAGGCGCAGCAACAGATGATCCGGCACCTGCGTTGCCCAGAGCGCATCAAGGGCGATGAGCGTGGCTGCGGCGTCGCTGCTCCCGCCGCCTAGCCCCGCCGCGACGGGGATACGCTTCGTGAGGGTGATATGCGCCGCGCGCCGCTCCCCCGTCGCCGACTGGAAGGCCCGCGCGGCACGGAGGACGAGATTGTCATCCCCCATCAATTCCAGATCGTTGCAGGCAAGTGCAAAGCGTGCGGCCGGTTCGACGCGCACGCTGTCCGCCACGTCGAGCGATACCATCAGCGTGACAAGGTTATGGTAGCCGTCCGAGCGGCGACCGGTAACCGCCAATCCGCAGTTCAATTTGGCGGGCGCGCTGATTCCGGCAAGCGCCTCTTCATGCGTCACGCGCCGTGGCCGCACCCGATATTCACCGGTCGGCAGCCATCGTGACGGCCACGGCTTATTCTTGCTCGTGCTCGTGCTCTCGCGCTCGACCATCGTCCCCCGCTCCAACATGCCGCCCCATCGCACGCGAAAGGGATATGTTCAATGCGATAGCCGCACGCTCCATCGCCAGCCATTCCTCGAGGTTCAATGTCTGGGCACGACGCATCGCGTCAATCCCCGTTGCGTCGAGGAACGCGCTGACCGTTTCGCGCGGCAGGCGGAGCCGTTCGACGAGGCTGTTGTGGATTTGTTTCCGCTTCGCACCGAACCCGGCCTGGACGAGCGCGAAAAAGCCGCGCCAACGCTCCGGCGCCAGGGGTGGCGCGGCCACATCGAGCGTGAGGACGACCGAATGCACCTGAGGGCGCGGCACAAATGCCTCCGGCGGCACGTCAAGGACGATGCGCGGTACGGCGAAAAACTGCACAGCGATGGCGAGGATGCTCATCTCGGGTGGCGCGGCGACGATCCGCTGCGCCACCTCACGTTGGACGAGCAGCGTCATGCGTTCGGGTGGATGCGCCGTTTCGAGGAAGTGACGAAACGCCGCCGACGTGATCTGATACGGCAGGTTGGCGACGACCGTGTACGGCGCCGCACCCACAAGATCACCGGGCGTCGTGCGCAGAATGTCCTGCTGGAGAATCGTCACCTGCGGCGTGCCTGCATACGCGGTCTGGAGGTACTCCGCGAGCCGTTTATCGAGTTCGACGGCGACGACCCGCCCCGCCCCGCCGACCGCCTCCGCCAGCGCCGCCGTTAGAATGCCCAGCCCCGGCCCGACCTCGACAACGGTTTCGCCCGGTTGGACGCCCGCCGCAGCCACGATCCCGGCAAGGACCTCGCGATCAACGAGAAAGTTCTGCCCCATCCGTCGGCTCGGCGTGACGCCGAGATCGCGGAGGATCGCTTTCCAGTCTCCGGCCCGCTGAGGCATCGGCACAATGATTGTTGATGCATTGGTCGTGTCACTCATACTCGTCAGTGTAGCAGACAGATCGCGACGCCTCTGCCATGTTATGTTGAGGAGAGTTTTTCATTTCGCTTCGCTCCGTTTCATGCTATCGTGCCCCGGCGGGTAGTC
Source organism: Thermomicrobiales bacterium (assembly GCA_038238655.1). Lineage (GTDB taxonomy): Bacteria > Chloroflexota > Chloroflexia > Thermomicrobiales > JALYUS01 > JALYUS01. The sequence continues at coordinate 6,082 of JBBSFO010000069.1, forward strand.
GTCCTTTGGAGAGAAAGCGACAGCGAGTGATGTGGTTACTGGAAGCGGCGATTGCGGGACTCGTGGAGCCGGTGGATACGACCGTGCCGGTGCGGTCGTTACTCGCCGGGCACGGCTTTGTCGTTTCGCCGCGCGCGGACGAGCGGGTGATGCTGCGCTCCCTGCCCTGGGTCTTCCCGCAGGCCGGCTCGTCGCCTGGTGACGCCGCGCTCCTGCCAACCCCTTCCGGCCTCGTCCTGCTTTACGACCCTGACGGCGGCTTCCGCTACGTCTCCCGCCCCGATGTGACCCTGGACGATCTGCTCCACTTCGCCAAGGAGCACGGTGGGTGATGCGGCCCTAACCCCCTGCCCCTGCCCCGATGGGGAAAGGGTAACTCGTCGCTATACTGTGGTATTCCGCAGAACATCCCGATCTCTCCCTCTTCCCCGTGGGGAAGAGGGTCGGGGGGTTAGGTTCCCCTGTATTTCCGCACGAACGATTCCAGATCGTTGAACTCCAAGAACCGCGCTTCGAGGGTCGCGCGCGGCCAATCCCACCAGGCGATTGCCAGCAATTGCTCCGCGATTTCGCTGGGAAAGCGCATCCGCAGTGGCCGGGCGGGCACACCGACTACGATCATGTACGGGCCAACGTCTTTCGTCACGACTGCGCCCGCGCCGATGACCGCGCCGGTGCCGACTGTTACGCCGGGCATGATCGTCGCGCCGTGCCCGATCCAAACATCGTGCCCGACCGCAACCGCGTGCGCCCGCCGCCAATCGAAAAACTCCTCGTCGTCCGTGTCGGCAAAGCCGTACTCGGCGCGGCGATACGTGGCGTGATGCTGCGTCACCCGCCACATCGCATGATTGCCGGGATTGAGGCGCACATGCGACGCGATGGAGCAGAATTTGCCGACCGTCGAATAGATGATCGAGACATTATCCGCCGTGTAGCTGTAGTCGCCGAAACTCGATTCGACAATCGTCGTGTGCGGCCCGAGCGAGGTCCACGCACCGATGACGCTTTGCTGCACGACACACGTCGGGTCAATCGTCGGCGCTTCGCCGAGGCGCTTTTTCGGCGCGCCGTGGACGAACGGTACGTCCGTAGTCATCGCAGGTTCCCTTCACTGCACCACGAAGACACCATGCATGTGCGTTGTAGCAGCATTGTATTGTGGGAGTGTTAGGCGTCGCCCCAGAGGAAATTGACAATCGTCAGGAGCAGACCCGCCCAATCGGCGACGATATTCTTCCCTTTAAAGACCAACTTCAGGCCCTCGGTCCCCATCCGATCCTGCACAAGGTCGTTGACGTTTGCGATCATCCGCCGGAGTCGCACGGCATCGGGCGTGTCATCGGCTTCGTACACGCGCAGGAGCGGCAGGATAGTGCGCAAGACGAGCCGCGCGATGAACTGACCATACACCGTATACGCGACATACTGCCCAATCGCGGCCGAATTCAGCAGGTCAACGAGGGCGACATTCGCCGTACCCGGTGGCGCGACGATGCGGATGAACTCCGCGAGATCGTCGTGCAGCATTTCTTCAGCAGCAACTTCGATTTCCGCCACTGTACGCCCTTGCGCATAGACATGGAGATGGAACCAATCATTCTCCGTGGCTGGCGGGTAGGGGGCGTGGGATCGTGTCGCTGCGGGTGCCGTTGACGGGCGATATGGCGGGCGTGCCGTCGTGCCGAACCGTCGCCGATCGTACGTCTGCCGCCGGTTCGCATTGCTCAAAACCGCGTACGCAGCATTGATACGCTTCATGCGCTCTTCTGCCCACGCGCGTCGTTCCGGGTTACGATCCGGGTGGTAGAGGAGCGCCAAACGCCGGTATGCCGCCTGGATGACATCCCCATCGGCGTGCGGCTGCACCTGCAAAATGGCATACCAATCGTCCAGAGAAACCTCACCCCCCGGCCCCCTCTCCATTGCGATGGAGAGGGGTGACGCATCGCAATACTGAGGCGTTCCCTAGACATCCGATTCTCTCGGAGGTCGCTCCCCCTCTCCATCGCAATGGAGAGGGGACTGGGGGTGAGGTTTCACCCGTTCAACCATTGCCGCAGGAGCATCCCATCGTGGGGCAACGCGACATCCGGCGGTTCGATTTCGGGGTGCCACTTCTTTTCCCACTCGACCGCGACCCACGCATCATAGCCGACCGAACGGAGGTACGTCACTGTTTCCGCGACGGGAACTTCGCCCTCACCGAGCAGAACAAGTTTCCAGCCGGTGCGCTCGCTGTCGTCCTTGCGGGCGTCCTTGACATGGACATGGAGGAGGCGTGAGACGACCCGCTCGTACGTTTCGGCGACGCGTTCGCCCATCCGGTACGGATGATGCGTGTCCCACAGCACGCCGACATGGCGATTCTGTACCTGATCGAGCACGCGCATCACATCGGGGGAAGCGGAAAAAGAATCGTGCGTCTCCAACGCGACACCGACGCCGAGTTGTTCGGCCCGCTGACCGATCTTGTTCAGCAGGTCCGCCATCGGCGCGACGATCTCCGCCGGGTTTTTCCCGCCCTGTGGCTCGCCACCGAAGACGCGGATAAGCGGCGCGCCCCACGCATGCGCGAGTTCGAGGTATGCCGCCGCGTCGCGCTCGGTTGCGAGGCGTGCGTCGGCATCGGTCGCGCTTGTGGCGATACGGAGCGACGTATCGAGGCAGCAGATCGGCACGCCCGCCGTCCGGCACTCGGTGGCGACCCGCTCGCGATCGTGCGGCGGCAAGTTTGGCGGGATGATTTCTCCATCGAGGAGACGCATTTCGATCCCGTCGAAGCCGTACCGTTTCGTCGCGTCAATCATCTCGCCGAGCGACCACTCCGGGCAGGCGAGCGTGCTGTAGGCCAGTTTGATGCTCATTTTGCCCCTCCTCGTGTCGCGGTACGTCGGGCGGGCGGCGCCTTGGTAGGCACGGGCACTGCAAGTACCGTCGGTCGCTTCATGCCCGGTCGCCATTTCGGGTTCATCGGCATCGTCACCGCGCGCCCGGTTTCGGCGGAGCGGTAGACCGCAAGGATCAGTTCGAGTGCATTGCGCGCGCTCGGCCCCGGCAGCGCGACGGCGCGCTTTTCCCGAAGAGCGTCAATCATGTCGCGTATCTCGACGGCGTGCCCGCCCCATGAGATCGCCGCCGGATCGGCTGCGCCCTGCCCGCCGCCCTTGCCATTCTGCGATGCCTCAGCCCGCTTCGCCTCCTTACTCCGGCCGTACGCGCCGACCTCGCCGATGTCGGCTTTCAGATTCCATGCCTTGATTTCGCCATCTTCGAGGATCACCGAACCCTCGGTGCCGACGATTTCCAAACGGCAGGTGTAGCCGGGAAAGGCATCGGTTGTGCCGATCAGCGAGCCGATCGCGCCGTTTTGGAACTGAATAACGGCGACTGCCGCGTCCTCAACCTCGATCCGCTCATGTGCGAGCGTGCCCATTTTCGCCGTGACGCTCGCCACCGGCCCCATCGCCCAGCGAAGCAAGTCCACGTAATGGACGCCCTGATTCATCAGGCAGCCGCCGCCATCGAGCGCCCACGTACCGCGCCAGCCGCCGCTGTCGTAGTACGCTTGCGCGCGATACCAGAAGATGGAGGCATTACCCATCACGAGCGTACCGAGCGCACCGTCATCAATCGCCTTTTTCAGCCGCTGCATGCCCGCGCCGAACCGGTGCTGCGAGATCACTTGCAGCAAGACGCCCGCTGTATCACATGCGGCGATCAGTCGGTCGGCGGCTTCGAGCGTGATCTCAATCGGCTTCTCGCAGATGACGTGCTTGCCCGCTTGCGCCGCTTTGATGCCGATTTCCGCGTGCAGCCCGCTCGGCACGCAGACCGAGATTACTTGAATATCGTCACGTGCGAGTAGTGCGTCGAGATCGGTCATCGCTTCCGCACCGTATTCGCTCGCCAGTTTTTCGGCGGCGACCGGGATGACATCGCAGACGGCAACGAGCCGCGCGTCGGGCTGTGCCGTGATCGCCTGCGCGTGGAGCGGGCCGATCACACCACCACCCACAATCCCGAAGCCGACCTTCTCGCGCTCCGGCATCACCGGCACCGTTTGTTTCATGACCTTCTTCACCTTCTTCGCTTTGTCGTGTTCGTGTTCTTTTTCTTTGCCTTTTTTTGCCACCGCTTCCCCCTCCTTCGTCGAACCAAGTAGCCAAAGCACTTAGGTGCCGGTGGTGGCAGGCGAAAGCTCGCCACCACCATGAGATACCCTGTTATCTCCTCACGTCGCATCCCACTGGCGGCGGACGAACGCGAGCGCGCGATGATGCTCGGCCTCCCGGTCCGTCGCGTCGGTGTCGGCCAGTTCATCGCGGACGGTCACGCGCCAGCGGGCCTCGATGCTGATTGTGCCGGGATAGGCCATCCGCTTCAGCGTCTGGAAGAAGCCCGCGTAGTCGGTCGCCGCGCCCTCCCCCGGCGCGCTGCGGTCAGCGTCCGCGACATGGACATGACCGAGGCGGTCGCCCGCCGCGATCATCCCGTCGTAGGTTTCGCCCTCGACCGAGAGATGATACAGGTCGGCAAGCACACCGATACCTGCGAGACCGCGCGACTGGTTGAATCCGTCCGATTCCCCGACCGAATTGAAGACGTTGGACTCGCCGCGATTGAGCGGTTCGATGACCACGCGGACGTTATGCCGCGCGCTCGTCTCCTGCACATGATCGAGAAAGGATGCGAGTTGGGCGAGGGCGGTCGTGCGGTCGAACCCGTCGGGGATCGAGCGCGCCCCACCACTGCCGAAGACGCAGACGCGCACGCCGATCTCGCCCATCCGCTGGAGGGCTGTCGCCGCGTACTGCCACAGCGGCTCGCGTTCGACAGTCGGGCCGACAATCTTCAGCGTCGCGGGGATGAAGACGTTGCACGCCTCGACGGGCAACCCCATCGCCAGGATTTCCTGCATGACGCGCTGGTATGCCGCCTCATCGGTCGCGCTCATCAGTGCACCGACGGGTAATTCGAGGTAATCGAACCCGGCATCGCGGATCAGCGGCGCGTCTGCGATGCCGCAGCAGCAGCCGAAACGCATCGTCGGCGTCGCAGCCATCATGCGGTGCCCCCTTCGACCGTTTTCAGAAGTCCCTTTAAGGCTTCAACCGCCGTGTGAAAGAGATCGGGGCCGGAGAAGCCACCGAATGGCCCCGCCGCTTTCAAGTGCGGTTCGAGAGTCAGGTAGCCGCGATAATTTCGCTTGACGAGCGCGTGCAGCAGTTCCTTTACCTGTCCATCGCCCTCGCCCGCCGGGACAACATGCCCGTCCGCAAACACCGCGTCCTTGATGTGGATATGCGTCGAGACATCGGCGAGGAGCGGCCATGCCTCGTCCATCGGGCGGACGCCGCACTGGATAAAGTTCGCAGGGTCGAAGGCCGCGCGCAAATGGGGCGAGCGGATTGTATTGTGGATGTCGGCGCAGCGTGTCGCGATGTCGCCATAGATCTCCTTCTCGTTCTCGTGCCAAAGCATGACGCCTGCCTCTTCCGCAAGCTCCGTGAGCATCACCATGCGATCTATCACCGCCGTGCGGTACCGCGCGGCATCGTCACCTTCCGGGATGAAAAAGGAAAAGACGCGGATGCGCGGAGTATCGAGCATCGCTGCGACCGCGAGCGCCCGCCGGTATCGCTCAAGGTGCGCGCCGAAGTCATCGGTGATCTTCACCTTGCCAATCGGCGAGGCGATGGCGGAGACATGCATGCCGCGTTCGTCGAGCAGCCCCTTCGCCTTCCGCACCTCATCGTCCGACAGGTCGAGGATATTCTTCCCCCACGCCCCCCGGAATTCCAGCGCCGGAATCTCCTCTCGCTGCATCACATCCAACTGCTCGGCAAGGTCCACCGCGATCTCATCCCCGAACGCGCTGAGCGTGAATTGATGACCCGTCGTCATGCATCCCCTGCCTTTCCCGAAGAATACGAACTGCCAAGACGCGAAGAAAGAGTCACCAAAGAGGACACGGAGAGCACAGAGAAATCCTTTGTCTTGTTTTGTCTTCATTGTCTGATTTCCTCCGTGCCCTCCGTGTCCTCTGTGATCTCTGTGCTCTATCCCTCTTCCTGGTGTCCTTGACGGTTCGCACTCCCCGTCATTGCTGCGGCGGCAACGAGACGGTCGAGTACGTCCGGGGGGCCGATCGTGCCGCCCATCACCGCGCCACCATGGACATCGCCGTGGAAGTCATTGCCGACGGTCGTGATGAGATCGTGACGGGCCGCGATTTTCGCGAGCGATTCCCGCTCCTCGGGTGCGTACGCGCCGTAATATGCCTCGATACCGAGCAACCCCGCAGGGATCATCTCGGCAAGTGTGGCGTTCAGGTCGGTGACGCTAAGGGGATGGGCGAGGACGGGGACGCCGCCCGCCGCACGGACGAGTTGCACCGCGTCCGCCGGCAACAACTGCTGCCGCTCGACGTGCGCGGGGCGACCGCGACCGAGGTAACGATCAAAGGCGTCATCAATGTCCGCCGCCGCGCCGATTTCCATCAGCGCCCGGCCAACGTGGGGGCGCCCGACCGCACCATCGCCGGCGATTGCCTTGACGCGCTCCCAGCGGACAGGAATGTCGAGGGCATTCAATTTCTGGACGATTGCCTGCCCGCGCGCATCGCGACCACCGCGAAACGTCGCCAGGCGTGTCTGAAATGCTTCGTCGCCGACCGCAACGAAATAGCCGAGCAGGTGGACTTCCCCCCGATCAACAGAGCACGTCAATTCGACACCGGGAATCAGTGTCATGCCGAAGCCAATCGCCGCTGCCGCCGCGCCGACGATGCCTGCGGTTGTGTCATGATCGGTAAGGGCGAGCACGCGCACGCCGTATGCAGCCGCCAGGGCGACGACGCGCGCGGGAGCATAGGTTCCATCGGAGGCCGTGGAATGGCTGTGCAACTCGATTGGGAAGG
>JBBSFO010000070.1:0-12926 GCA_038238655.1 Thermomicrobiales bacterium
CCGCTGCGATTCCAGATCAATCCCCCCCGTGAAACCGACCGCCTGACCGCCGCCACCGATCACGACCATCTTCATATGCACTGCGCCGACCGGGTGCGAGAGGATGTTGAGGCAGGCCTTACTCGCCAGTGTCGGCTCGGCGCGCAGCCCGCGGACGAAGCACATCGTGTCGCTGTTCAGGTTGAGGATGTCGCCGGCGATGCGCTGGACCTGCGGGTGGCGCAGCACCTCCGGCGACATCACCCAGCCGAGCACGCGGACATCAACGCCCGCCGCCGACTTGGCCTTGAGCAGATCGGCGAGCGTCGCCCCGCCGGTCGGGTCGAGCGTGAAGGTCGGATCGAGCCACCATCCTGTGACGTAGATGAACTCGACACCGGCGCGGTTAATCTCGTCGCGGAGTGTGGGGAAATATTCCTTTCGATCGGCCGAATCGAAGATCAGCCCCTCCACCTTGGAGTTTGGGTGGGTGGTAATGCCACCCCCGCTGAACATGTACTGCTGTTTGAGTTCGTCGAAGGTCGGCATTCGCTTCCTCCTCTACAGTTGTGGAACGCGCAGGATCAGCGGGTTGCGTGTGTCGGCGTTGTCCTCGCCGCTCACCTGCGTGCCGTCCGCGCGCATCATCGTTAGTTTCCAGTGGTAGGTGCGCGCCTGACGGTCGGGCAGGCGGACCCGCCACTCCTGCGCGTGCGTGCCGGCTTCGTCGGTAATCAGCAGTGAGGCATTTTGGGTGAATTTCTGGTCGCCCTTCGGATCGGCATAACTCAGATCGAGCACGAGCGCCTGCAGACCCAGGCTCGACAGGTCGGGGCCGATATACTTGACGGCGACGCTCATCATGCCGGCGGTGGGGATGCCGACGATGAGGTCGGGGGAGATCGCATCGCGCCAGTCGTCCTCCTCCAGCCCGCCATCGCGGAAGACGCGCCGCTGGCGATAGCGGAGCGTTGGAGGGACATCGCGCTGGGGTAGGCGGACGGAGTAGACCTGCCGCTGGCCCGGCGTCGTCATCTCGTAGGTGTGCGAGTCCACCATTGCGTGGGACTGCTCGACCTGCGTATCAACGAGGACGCTCTGCAGTTCGGCCAGCGCATCCTGCATGATGATGTCGCCATCGAGGCGGTTGGCGCGCGGCGCGCCGATGATGACCGCGTTATCGGACGAACCGGAGTTCGGGTCCGGCAGGTGGAGGGTCGCCAGCGCCTCGCTCGTGCCGTCGGCGTAGAAGAGGGTGGTATCCACCGTGAACTGCTCGGTGGCGTCGGCGAGCCGGATCGGGATCGTCTGCGCACGGTTCTGGGCATTGAGGTGGAGGAGGATGGAGTCGTCAATGTTGCGAGCGGCATTGACGTAGCGCACGCGAGTCTGCGCCTCGCTGACATCGGCCGGGATGTTCGGCGCGAGTTGGATCGTGACGGGCACCATTCGGCCCAACCAACTCGGCTGGGGCGCGAGGCTGCGGGACTCGGTCGGTGTCCATGGCCCCTCGACATGGTCGTCGCGCACGCCGATGCCGAAGTCATGCTGATAATCGAGGACGAGTCTGTACTCGTAGGACTGTGTTTGTTTGCCGTCCGCAAAGAAGGTGAAGTCCTTGGTGTCGTCGCGCGTGCGCAGGATGACATCGGCGGAATCCTTCGGGGTGGTCCCGTCCGGGCGTGTGCCGTAGCGCAACTGGACGGTCATCTGGCTGATCCCCTCGGCGGCGAAGTCAACGTCGCGGCCCGTGACATTGATATTGATGCGCTGGAAGAAGGGGTTGTTCAGGTCCACGAGGTGGACATGCCGGTTGAGATCGCGCGGGTTGGCAAGGAACTGGATGAAGTTCTGTGGGGCGATCGTCTGTTCCTGCGCCGTCACCTGGGTCAGGCTGTAGATGACGGTGCGCTGCTCTTCCTGGCGAATTTCCTTAAGCGCGAATGCTGCCTGCGGTCGGCCCATACGATTCCAGAGGTCGCCGGCAGTGCCGGCCTGGCTACCGCCCCCTGCTGTCCCGCCGCCCGGTGGGGTCGTCCCGGTCGCGCCGGGTCCTGTCCCCGCAGGGGTCGCACCACTGGCAGAGGCCACAGCGTCGGGCCGCGCGGCGAAGCCGTACGCTTGCCCCATCCCGACGACCGCCCCGAGTGTCGGCCCCCCCTGGCGCAGCGCGGCCATCGTCGGCGATTCGCCGGGTTGGGTATTGAGGGCGGCGCTGATCGCGCTCGTCGGGTCGGCGGCTGTGATGAGATCGCCTTGCACCTTCGGCTGGCCGGGGGTGAGCGACGGCTGGAAGAGCGCGCCCGTCGCCAGGTCCTTCACAAGTTGGTCAATGCGGTTCTGCCGCTCGCGGATTGCCTCGGGCTTGGAGAGGTCGAGCGTGCGGGAGACTTCGCGGATCTTGATCGCCTCGTGCCGCTGCAACTGCTCGACGATGTTGTCCACATCCGCCTTGAAAACGAGTGTGCCGAGCGAGAAGCGGGTGCGCGTGTAGTCGTAACACGACTTGAAGTCAATCGTGATCTCCAAATCGTAGGCGGGCAACAAGCCGATATACGACAATTCATAGACCACACCGACCGGCCGGGCATTGACGCTCCCGCTCAAGAGACCCATGAAGAAGGCCGCGCCGTCTTCGGAGAGCGAAAAGGAGAAGATCGCGCGGTTGTCCCCGTCGAGCGATGGTTTCCCGGCGCCGAGAATGCTCTGGATGAAGCGCGGCCCTTTAGCGACCAGCGGATCGCCGCCAGGCGTCGTTTCGGTCGTCGCGGCGCCATGCACCGCCTGACTGTCCTCGCCCAGCGCGATCACCCGGACAGTGCCTTTTGTGTAGGGGACCTGCGCCAGCGTCGCGTCGTCGCCGTACTGCTCCTTGAGTTTCTGCTCGATCTGGTCCTTGAGTCCGCCGATGCTGACGTCCACCGACATGTTGAGGAAGCCGCCGGCGAAGTCAGCACCGGCCGCGCCCCCTTTGCGGAACGTGAACAGATCGAAGAGCGGATCGCCGTGCTCATGAGTGATGTGTGGCTGCCCAGGCAGGTAATAGAACTGCTTGGGGCGGTCGGCGTCCTGATAGACCGTCAGCCCGAGGATTTCCATGCGCGAGTCGAGATTGAGCATCGCGTTCCCCCTTTACAACGTGCGCGTCGAGATCAGCAGCGGCGTGCTGCTCGCCTCGACCCAGGCCGATTCGACCGTCTGGCCGGTGCTCTTGAAGGCGATCGTCTCCCACCGATAGCGTAGCGTCGCGCCGGGTGGCACGATCAGTTCGACGGTTGCCGAGGTCTGGCCTGGCTGCAATAGGACGCTCTGCGGGTCCTCGGGCGGCAGATCCGGGAGCGCGAGACCGGCCTTGACTTGCAGCGCGTCGAGGCCGACATCGGCGAGCGACGGGCCGATCAGTTGGATCTGGAGTTTGACGACATGGTGCGCGACAGAGCCGACGATGATCGAGGGGTCCGTCGTCTCCTGCCATTCCCCCTCGGTATTCAGGCCCGGCTCCTGTACCGTGACCCGATAGCGGACCGACTGGGCAGTCGCATCGAGGATCGGCCACGCCTGCCGGACGCTGGCGAAGGGCGGCATCAGGTTGACGAGGAATTCCCGCCGGTAGTTGCTCGCTTTGTCCTCGTATTCCAGTTCGACCGTGATCTGATTGATGTCGGGCGACGCCGGGACCGGGCGGATAAGGAGTTCCCGGTCGCGCACGAATGGCGTGTCCACGCGCAGGAGCGGATCGGTGAAGGTCCGGGGCGCGGCCTGATAGGTCGTGCCATCCTGGAATGTGAAGGTGTACGCAGCAGTGTACGGGCGAACGTCTGTATCACGCGTGCGCACCTGCCAGCGGCGCGGCGTGGCCGCGTCCTGCGCGTCGCCCGGCAGCATACGGAAGTGTTCTTCGGCGCTAAAGCGGGTGTCGGCACTCGTGTAACTGAGGGCGATATCCGCTTGGCGGACATCGGCATGGATGCGGCCCGGCTGGACCTCGACATCGAGGACGCCGAAATCGGCGTACGGGTTGATGAGCAACGTCCGGCCGCTATGCGTCACCGGCGGCAGTTCGTAGTGGACGTTGTCGGCATCGTTGCCGTGCGACTTCTCGAAGTCGTAGGTGAGCGCGGCGGTGTAGGCGAGGCTCTTGCGACCTTGCCGCTTCTCGGCGAAGGGTTTGTCGCCGCTCGAATCGGGCCGGAAGAGCACGCTCTCGCTGACAGGCGGTACGCTGTCGCCCGGTTGGCCGTATGTCAGGTTCGCGCTGACCTGGCGGATGCCGAGCGCGGCGAATTCCTCCTTCGATGGCCCCGTGACGAGGACATCGAGCAGTTCAAAAAACGGGTTGTTCAGGTCAATCAGGTGAACATGTTTCTTCATCTCCGCCGGGCTAAGGAGCACGGGGAGGAAGGCCTGCGGCGTATGGCTGCGCTCTTCGGGCGATTGCTGGCTGAAATCGTACGTCACCGACTTCGACTCCTCGGTGATCTGGAAGTCCGCCCGCAGCGTCAGTTTGAAACTGTTCGCGGCATTCGTCGCGGCCTTGCCCCCGGCGGCAGTTCCCGCCGCAGCGCCCGTCGTCGCGGTCGGGAGGTTCGCGAGCGGATTGGGCGCGGTCGGGCGGAACATCTGCTGGACGATCTGGTCCCGGAAGAGCGACATCGCCATGTCCGTTGCCTTCTGGGCCGCGTCGCCGGTCGCCTGGTTCGTGATCTTGATGTGGATCGCGCCCTGCTCGCGCAGATAATTCAGCCCAGCCTGGACCTCTGCCTTGACCCATTGGTACTGAACTCCCACGCCACCGCCGAAATGCTTGTTAATCCGCGTCAAGTCGGCGGTGATGCTGACATCTACGGCCGGGCGCATACCGTAGAAAGCGAGATCGTAGACGACACCGACTGGCGCGGCGTGATCCTTGTACAGCCCCTCCATGAAGCTCAGGCCATCCTGGCTCAGGCTGAGCGAGAAGATGCTCCGCAGGTCGCCGAGCAGCGAGGGCTTACCGGAGCCGACGATCTTCTCGACGAAACTCGGGCGGCCCTGGAGCGGTGTCGCGGAGGCGGGATCCGCCTGGGCCTGGCCGGGCGTTGTGTACTGGTCGAGCGCCAGGACGCTGACCGTGCCTTTGTGGTAGGGGATGGGGTAGAGGGCGATCGTGGCCTCAGTCAGACCGCTCCGTTGGGCAACCTCGCGCAGTACCGACGACCGCTGCGTGTCAGTCAGTACGCATTCCGTGCCCATCGTCAGGAAGCCCGCGCCGAGTTGGTCGGGAATCTGCGTACCGGCGAGCGCCGACTGTTTCAGCGGGACGCTGTAGGCCATGATGTCGAACATGAGCGCGCCATTGGTGCGGGCGACGCGCGGCGGTGGCGCGGCATAATAGTATTGCGTCGGGACCGCGTGGTCGCGGTAGACGAGGATCCCCTCGATTTCATAGAAGGGCGGTTCCAGCGTTAGCATTGCGCGCGATTCCTTCCTGCCGCTACGCCGTGATCGTCTTCGTCCGCAACTGGACGACGAGCAGATCGGCCTGCGTGGCTGTCCATGGGATGTCCGTCGTCAGTCCGTTCTCCTCCACGAACAGGGCGTTGTAATAGACTGTCTGGAGGGGCGGATCGCCCTGCGCGTACTCCCACGGCGCGGGCGGCACGATGGCGGCGTCCGCAGTGAAGTCATACTGCGTCTCGTCGCGGACGTGGTTTGTCTGCGGGTCCCGCGTCTGCAGGCGCAGGCGCACCTCGGAAAGTCTCACGTCCGCGAGCGTGCCGCCGATCAGTTGCACCGCGATCCGCCGACGGTCTATCAAGTGGCGGTCTATCACCAGGCGGTCGTCGTCCGTGTCGCGCCATGATCCCTCGATCACATCCCCCGTCGCTGGGAGCGCCGTCAGGCGGTAAGAGAGCGTGCGCGGCCCGTCCGGGGCGATCAGGTACTCCTTGCGGAGGAAGCGCACGTCCGCCGTCAGATCAATATGCTCGTCGAAATGCACACCGTGCTTGTCGTCCCGGTACCGCAGGTCAACGAAGGCGACCGAGAGGTCCTGCCAGGGCAGGTTGATGAACAGATTCAACGGTCGCTTCGTCGGGAGCGGATCGGGCAGGGAGAGCCAGTTGTCTATCTGCGGCGTCCACTCGCCCTGGATATCGCCGCCGGCATCGGTCGGCCGGTGGTAGGTGGCGCGATATTCGTACGGCAGGGGGCGCGGCGCGAAACTACGGAAGCGCCAGATTTGGGTTGGCTGGTCGGCGGTCAATTTCAACCGACCAGTCGGGGGGACGGCGTCGCCGTCGGCGGCGTAGCGCACCTCGACGGTCACGCCGGGGAACTGCGCGAAGGAGAAATCGGGCGCGACGCTTGCCTCGATCTCGCGCACCATGTAGGCATCGCGCGGCTCGGCGAACAAATCCGCCGTCCGGCCGGTCTGCCACGCGGTCGTGACTGCCGGATGCGGGCCAAAGGGGCCAGCCGGGTTGAATTCGATCTGCTGCCGGTACTGGTAGAGTGCAGAGAAATCCGGCGGCACCAGCCCGAGCAGGTTGACGACGTAATTCTGGCGATCGGCGGCGGCGCGGAATGCGAGGGTCCGGTTGTCTGTCGTCGCGCCGCCGGGCTGCGGCCGGGCGAGTTCGACGCGCACCTCCGAGAGGCCGTCAGAGGCGAAGCGATCCTCGCTGGCGACCTTCACCTCAAGGCGCGGGAAGCCGTTGAGCGGCACCTGCTGGAGCAACTGCGCGCGCAGCGCCGGCCATTCGGGTCGGGGCTTGCCGCCGGCGTCGAGACGGTCGCGGCTGAGCAGGCCGCCGAGCGTGCCCTGCGGCACGACCTCGCGCCGCTCGGCGACGCTCTCGTCCATTCGGGCGGAGAGCAAGCGTATCTGCTTCTCATCAATCAGCCGCATCCGGTAACTTACCCCCGGCAGGATCGTGCGGGCCAGGCTCCAGACGGTGTCGTCAATGACCTGGCCGATCGCGTTCGCGGTCGCGTTCTTCGGATCGGCCATTGGCTGGAACAGGTGCTCCAGCACCCAGTCCGTCAGTTGCTTGCGCGCGCGCTCGGCGGCGGCGTGCGCGCCGTCGTCCGTGCCGAAGACGGTCGTGTTGATTCGGATATTGTTCTCTTCGAGCGCCGAACTGATCATCGCGTCCACATCGGCGGCGACGTAATAGACATTCGCTTTCGCCTTCTGCTGTAGCGAGTGATACACTTTGCTCCAATCGGCTTGAATATTGATCTGGAAACTCGGCCGCAGGCCGGCGAAGGTCATGCGATAGATGGCGATCAGCGGCAGGTCCGCCGCGTCCAGCGCTCCCTCGACCAGTTGCGCGCCGAGCGCGTCGAGCACGAGTTGGAATGTCGCGGTGTTCGCCCCCGCGAGCGAGGGCTTGCCGCTTCCCAGGAAGGTGACGCTGAACGGACTCGTCGCGGTGGGCGTCACGCTGGGTGTGGTCGCCGGCGGTGGGGTCGCGCCGCCCGCACCGTCCACGGTGGCACCTGCGTCGGCGGGTGTGCCAGACGACGCGCCGAGGGCGATCAACTCGACCGTGCCGGTATCGAAGAGCACCGGCGTCAGATGGAGGTCGCCGGGCGGGCGATTGTCCCGCTTGGCGATCCGCCCGCGCAGTCGGCCCAACACCTCGTTCGGCACGTTCAGTTCCGTTGTCAGCGTGAGCAGGCCGCCCTCCACCTTCGTCGTACCCGCGCCACCACCTTGGAATTCGAGCAGCGAGAAGGCGGGCTTGCCGTTTGGCTGGCGGGCAAGCGTCGGCGTAGACGGCAGCACATAGTAGAGGGTTGGATCGGCATGATCGGACAGGACGGTGTAGCCATCAATGACCTGATAGGGTGGGTTCAAGGAAATCATCTTCTCGCCTCCGGGCGTGCTGATTGCGATCCTCGCTCCCGCCCGCTCACGCTGCAGGCGGCACGGGCAGGACGAGGAAGTCATGCAGCGACGCGAGCGTCCCCTTCTGGCCCGCCAGCACGCGGCGCGTATTGTCCTGCATGAAATAGGTCACGTCGTAGGTGTACCCCTTCTCCGCAGGGCCGAGCGTGACGCTCCATGTCTGCGTAGGCTGCTGGTCGTTCGGACGGAACATCAGTGTCGCCGTGTCCGGTTCGGGATTGGCGGGGTCGGTGTAGGAGAGATGGACGAGCACGCGCTTGACCGTGTTGCCCATATCAATATCACTCGGGTCCACCTCGACCTTGGCGACGCCGTGCGGCGCATTGCCGATGCGGAGCGTGCCGTCTCTCTCCTGTTTCTGCCAATCCTTGATGGTGGAGCCGCTGTTGTTGGCCAACCAAGTCTCGCGGTAACTGAAGGCACGGACGGCCGGGTTGCGTAGGAGGAACTTCCACGGGATCATCTTGTCGGCCTCTTTGCTGAAGAAGACCGTCTTCTGGACGTGGTAATCGCTGGTGCTATCGTCGTAGGTAAGGTCAACGACAACCTGCCGCAGTTCGTCCCAATCAATCGTCGGGACGATGCTAAGGGAGAATGCCTGATCGAACGGCGACGGCACATTGACGAAGAGTGTGGCGCTCGACGCCTCGATCCAGTCGGTCGTTGATTGCTGGATATTCTTGTCGGCGTCCGTCAGGCTGTAGGTGTAGCGATAGCGATACGGTTTGTCCCACGGCGCGTAGATCACGCGCCGATACAGGATGGTCGGCTTGTCTTTTTCCAGCAGGATGCTCTCGGTCGCGAGCGGCACGTTGTTCTTCGGGTCGCCGTACTCGATATCAACCTCGATGCTCGTCAGTTGGTCGTCGAAGGCGCTTGGGGCGGCCGCAAAGGAGAGTACGATCACGCCCGGATTCGGGATATCCAGTGTCAGGTGCCGGGTGGTTGTGTCGTACTGCTGCAGGACCTTCTGCAAGACGGGGCCGGATTTGTAGTTCACCTCGACATCAACGTGGTAGGTATCCTGCACGCGGTAGGAGGTGTGACTACCGGCGTCCACCTTGGTCGCGATGATCCGCGTCTTGAATGTCTTCGAATCTTTGTTGTCCTTGGTGAAGACCAGGCTGTCGCGATGCGTCAGCCGCGAGCCGTCCGGCCCGGTCTGGTCGTAACTGAGGTGGCCGACGACGCTGTGGACGATGTCGCCGTAGGCGGCGAAATCCAGATTCGTGTCCACGGTCACTTCCAGATTATTGAAGAACCACGGCGCGTTGCCGAGATCAATGTCGAGCACGGCCTGGTCTATCGGGACACCGAGGAAACTGGGATTGATCTGCGCGCTGGGGTTGTAGTCCCGCTTGATCACATCGCGGTAGGAGACATTGAGATCGAAACGGGACTTGATGTCGTCGTGGAGATAGGACATCCACTCATTCTTGCGATCCTCCGGCGTCTCGACGGTGCCGCCCTTGAGGAAGTGGTTCTGGATGAAGTCGTCCATCGCCTTGAAGGCGAAGGCGCGCAGCGACTCCTCGTCCTCCTGGCTGATATCCACATTCCCTTTGAGGATTTCGAGGTGGATCATGCCCATCGAGTTCATCGTTTCGGAGATGGACGAGCGGTGCGCGACAGCGTGCGATTCGTCGTTCCCCCAGGTGTCCGACGAGGTGGATGTGGTCACATCCTTGCCGATCATCGCCGTCTTCACTTCCTGGGAATCCACATGGCCAATGATCGTGAGCGCGGGAAGGCGTACCGGGAAGGTCAAGTCGTATTCGATGGCGGCGATACTGCCGCCCTTACGCAACGCCTCGTAAAAGAGCGTCGCGGCGTCCGCCGATAGTTCGACGGCGACCGAGGCGGTGTTGTCGCCGAAGAACGACGGTTTGCCGAGCGTGATCGCCTTCACGAACTGGTTGTTCTGCATGATGATCAGGCGCACCTCACCTTCGGTGAAGTCCACCGGCGCGAGCGTCACCTGCGGCACCACGGCGGAAGTCGGACTCTCGGAGCGCACCCGCGACTGGAGGACGGGTTTGACGTTGTTGTCGAGAAAGTGCGGGTCTTCCTGCATCACCGTCGTGAAGACGATGTAGCCGCCACCGGGCTCCGGGCCGGGCCGGTCAATCGGGAACTGATAGCGCATGAAGGTGAATTGCGGCTTGCCGTTTTCGACCGCGAGGCGCGGGGAGCGCGGCAGGTAGTAGAAGTGCGACGGGTCCTCGTCGTCGCGGAAGATCGTGATGCCGCTGACGACGCCAAAAGCGGGGATACTGAGCATATGACACTCCTCCTCGTCTCTGTCGGTGGGCGCACTCAAATAGTGATGACGCGATATTCGGCCGATCGGTTCCGGCATACGCCGCGCACCGGCTTCTGTTTCGGTGCGCCTACGTACCCAGCCAGAACTGCAACTCGGGCACGGCGGCGCCCGCATCGAAGTATTTCCCCTGCCACGAATCGTTGTCCTGCAAGCCCTTCCAACCCGTTTGGTGCTGCGCGGCCGCGCCGGTGGCCGGGGTGGCGGGTAGTGTCCCGTCGGGCGGCGGGATGGTTGGCGCGTTCGGGTCGGTCGGGTCCACGCCCGCGCCGGCCTTGACGAATTGGTCCGGCACGCTCTGGTGGTATCGCCAGCTGTATTTGTCGTAGACGCCCATGATATTCACCGCATAGGCGCGGGCGAGCGCGGCGTCGCCCTCGATGACTACGAGGTTGTCGTCGTTGGCGCGGCTGGCTTTGGGGCCGAGATTGTGTGAGCCGGTGACGACGACCGGGTGCGCGCCGAAGGGATCAATGACGATCGTCTTGCTGTGAACCATTGCGTGCGCCTGGTTCGCCTTGAGCAACTCCGGGACCCACTTCGCGAACGATTGCGGGACGGTCGCGGGCAGCACGACGTCCATCGTCGTCCGCTGCCAGACGCCGCGATGCAGCAGGGCGACATACGGGCTTGTTTGCTGGCCACCCGCGCCAGGGTCCTGATTGAGGGCACCCCGCACGACGAGTGTGCTGTTTCGTTCGGCGATGCCCTGGATGACATCGAGCAGGGTGTCGCGCGGGCCGGGCATGAACATCAGGAAGAGGATGCCTTGCCGCGCCTGCTCGATCCGCTCGCGGACGAAATGGAGGTCCGGGTACTGGTCGAGCGGAGCGTTCTTCGCGCCGGGTAGCGTTGGGGCGAACCAGACCGTCACCGTCGCCTGCCCCTGCCCGGTGTCGTAGGTTGCCTGCATCTCCGCCACATCCCGCGCGGGATCGTTCGGCGCGAGGGCGGGCGGGAATCCGTCCCCGGCGGCGTGCAGCCGGTCCCACTGCGCCTTGAACATCCGTGCGACTGCGGGGTGGGTGATCAACAGGCCGTTGTTGGCCTGTGTGCAGAGCCCTTTCGTCGTCCAGTTCGTGCTGCCGGTCCAGACCCGTTGCGGGGAGCCCTGCGCATCGCACGCGACGATGAATTTGTTGTGGCCGAGGTGCTCGTTCGTGTTGACGATGCGGTTGGAGAGATCAACGAGGGGCGCGCCAGCATGTTCGAGCCGCGCCCGAATCTTCGCGTTCTCGTCCGTCTCGTGGTGCGCCTTGTCGGGCGATCCGTTGGTGAGGATGAGGTGCGCGCGTGCGCCGCGTGCGATCAGTCCGTCAATCAGTTCGCCCGCGTCGAGTTCGAAAAGCGCGCCATAGAGATCGCCGCCGGGTTGGCTCGTCGCGCCGAGGACATCCTGCAGGAGTCCGTCGCGCAGTGCGCCGGAAAGGAGGCTGCGGAGCGGGGAGGCCGCATCGCTGAGGGCCGCATCGAGCGACGCGCCGAGGGAGGGCAGGTTGTGGGCGGTTGCGTACCCTTGCAGTTGTTCGGCGACCCACTGGCAGGCCAGGATACCGCGATTGAAGTAGGCCGCCATTGTCTCGTTCACGCGGGGCGTTACGGAGACGGGGTCGCTCCACGGACTCGCCCATTCGTCGTAGACGCGCAATCCGCCGCTCGCCTCGCGGACGACTGGCGCCACGCTGTACTGTACCGACGTGCCGGATTCGACAGTGAAGTCGGACCAGAGGAACCGCTGCACCGGCCATTGCGTGCTCGGCTTGCGGCTTCCCGACTGATAGTCCTCACCTGCGAAGCCGAGCCAGGTGTCCAGCGTCGTCTTCATGGCCGGGTCGGTGTCCGCCCGCTTGCGGTAGACCGCGAACCCGCGACACGCCGGGATGACCCGCGCAGGCCGCCACACGAGATACACATGGTCGCAGTTCGCGTAGACGCGGATGCGATACGAGAGGCCGTCGGGTGTCGCAGCGGTCGCGACATGGATGTCAGCCATCGGTCCTCCTTGTACGCGGTTCGCACGGACGGGATGCCGAGGTTCCTCCCCCGCGCCGTCGCGCCGCGACGACATGCTGCTGAATGAACGTGGCGGGAATGCGTTTTGGGGCATCGCGCCTTTTCCGAGTGGATGGAGATAAATCGGGCATCATCTCCCTTCTCTGCCATCCTGACCGCCGAGAAAGTGGGCGGAACCGGACACTCCCATGCAACGATCCGTGACGCCAACAGACGAACGACGAACAACGGCCCCGAGAAGGGGTACGGGCGGATACTTGCCGACAAAGAATATGTCAACAAGGATATTTTGCGATTTGGACTTACTTCGCTATAGTACGGATTCTGGCAATCTTGTCAAGCAGGAGTGAACGGGTGACAACACCTCATCGAGGACGCCGAGCGTCCCGCCTGTCTCGTCACCGGTAGCCACGATGCTGATGGGCCGTGCAGGTTGCGCGTCATGTCGCAGCTTGTCCCCCGACACGTGGACGAAGCCGGAGAGGTGAGGGAGTGCTCTGTTGCCATGGACCATGGTCCTTTCCAGCGAAGTGCTGCCCAGTAAGGAACCGTCCATAGGAATCATGAGGCGATGCGCGACGTTGACATATACGCGTTGCGGGTGACACAATCCCGGTTGTCGTCCCCGCCGCTGCAGAGGAGTCGCCGCCGTGAGTGATGCACCGTTCCGCATCGTCGCGCACCCCCATCTCGGTCCGCTGCCCGCTGCGGAGCATGTCC
>JBBSFO010000071.1:0-12901 GCA_038238655.1 Thermomicrobiales bacterium
GCGTGGTGAGCAACCGGATGGTCGCGGCGTCGCCTTTGAGGAAGAGGATGATGATGTTGGCGTCGAGCAGGTAGCGCATTATTCGGCGGGGCGACCCGTGCTGTCCTGGCGACGCTCCTCGCGCAGCGTCCGCAGCAACGCATCGGTGTCGACATCGCTGAGCGCGCCGGCGCTGGCGTGGATCGCGCGGATCATCCGCTCGGGGTCGTACGGCTTCGGGGAGGCCTCGGCATCGACGCGATAGACCACGTCCCCGGTGTCCACGCGGATCGGCCCAGCGACCACCGCTTCCCTGAGCAGTCTGGCCGTCTCGCTATCGGGGTTCACTTTGTAGTCTCGCGGTTGTACATGCATGTTTCGTTCCCTTTCTGGTACAGGGAAATTATACCAAACCAAGGCAATGGCAATCTATTGCGCGTCTGCGTCGCTCTTGGGCCGTTGCGACCTTGCCGCCCGTCGCCGTGCCCGCACCTTCTCCAGCAGCACGCGCCGCGCATCTCGCCTGCGCCGCCATTTATCCCGATCCACGGGCAGGCGCACCGCCCACGGCCAGACGCTCTTCATCGCGCCCCCTCCCCGCCCGCTTCCCCTTCGTCTTCCGGCGGGCAGTCGTCACCGAAGGCCGTCAGCAGCGCGTGGCTGAGCGTCCGCACCGCGTCGAGGTTGCGACTGACCACCGCCGGGTCCCGCGCCCACCCCGCGATGTAGGGCACGCTGTAGGCGCTCGTGTCGATCCCCGCGTGGTCGAGGACGACGAAGGCGACCGATTCCGCCATCGTCTCCGCGTCGACCATGGCCACGCCGTCGCGGCGATGGTCCGCGAGCATGTGCGCCGCCTCGTGGGTCAGCGTCTTCAGTTCCTGCACGCCCGTCAGGTCCGCGCGGATGCCGATCTCCCGCTTCTCGGCCCTATACAAACGTTCGTGACACCAGGGGCAACAGCGAGCGAAGGACGCGACCTATTCGTAGGCGTTGAGCGGTAAGCGATCGACACGCTCCGCTAACTCGGCGGCAGTGAGCTGCGTATAGAGGCGCGTCGTATTGAGGTCGGCATGACCGAGGAGGTGCGCCAAGCCGACCAAGTCCCCCGCATGCACGGCAAGGTAGCGATGCGCGAAGGTATGCCGCAGCGTATGCGGCGTCGCAATCGTTTCGCGTACGTCACCCCGCCATGCTTGCGAGTCGCCTGAAGAAAGCGAGTCGCGGGGTAACCACACTCGTCTCTGGCGGTACGATAGACGCGGAGCATCGCCGAATGGAATGTTGCTTCAAGCCCTAGACTGTCCGACCACTTGATCTCATTCATCGCTGGCCTCCGTTTGCGCAGTGCATGTCGCGCTCGTACACGCGACTGGTGACTACACCGTCACTCCCTTGTTGATCGGCACTATAACAATCGAGCATGGTGCTTCGAGATTGCGAGTGATTCCCGATCTTCTGATGAGATATTCACATGATGAGATATTCACATGTGGAGTCCGTTTTGGCCTATTTGGACCAACTGAAGGTCGTTTCCAGGTATGCGGTGGCGCCCACCCAATGGCGTTGCACCGTGCCGCTGGGGACGGCGAGCGGCGGTTCGGAGCGGATTTCGATAGATGCGGGGAGCGGGCCGGTGGCGAAGGCTTCGGCGAGCACGCGACCGTCGGCATCGGGGAGGGGCGGCAGACCAAGCAGCGCGAGGATTGTCGGTGCGATGTCCACGACGCCCGCCGGAACGTCGAGTGCGCCGGGGCGGGTGTCGTTGCCGCCAATGATCAGCAGTGTGCGCTGATCGCGCGGACTGAGCGTGCCGTGGGTCGAAGTCAATCGGTTGAGGCCGATCACCGGCCCTTGCAGTCGCTCGAAATCGGCGAGCACGGCGGTATATCCCGTCAGCGCGCTGCCGGGGACGCCATGCGCATTCGGCGCGTCGTTCCACGCGTACGAATAGGTGAAGGTCGGCGCGTAGGGCAGAGCCGACGGATCGCGCCCGTTCCAGACAAAATCGGGCGTCAAAATACCGTCCGACGCTTCCCGCCGCGACCAATCCACGAATGCGCCGACCCATGGTTGCTCACGCAGCCACGCGCCCACATCGTTGCGCAGCGTGGCGGCATCCGGGCCGTCCTCGATCAGCAACATGCTGTCCGACGTGCAGATTTGATTGCGAAAGACTGCCGCGCCGAAACCCGCGTCTCGTAGCGCATCGCCCACCTGCACCATGCCCGTCACCGTGCTGTGTCCATGATCCGACGCGATCATGACCGTCGTCGGCACATCGCTCGCCGCGACCGCCGCGAGGATGTGACCGAGGCGGTCATCGTTGCCGCGCGTCGCGTCCCGCGCTTCCGGGGAGCCGAGGCCGCGCGCGTGCTGACTCGCGTCCGGCTCGCAGAGCCACATCAGCACGACATCCGGCGCGAGATCAGGCAGGACATATTCCAGTAGTACATCGGTCAGCCAGTCGTGCGCCGCTTGCACGGGGATCGCCTTCGCGGGCGATGGCCCGAACCGCTCGCCGAGTGTCATCATCAGCGGTTCCGGCCAGGTGAATTCGGTATGGATCGTCGTCGCGGTGCGCTCGGGATCGAGGAGCGTTGCCTGCCCGGTCGTGCCGCTGCTCATCACAACGAGCCGCTTCCCAGCGTTGGCAAGCGCTTCGGCCAGCGTCGGCAGCCGGAGGATACGACCGCCGTTGACCGTGCGGAGCCGTTCGAGGTCGGCCCGCGCGCCTGTGTCAATCGGCGCGCGGTCGCCCGGCGGCCCGATAAAGAGATTCCCCAGCACCCCATGGCCCGCTGGATACGCCCCGGTACTGACGCTCGAGGTCGTCGGTCGCGTCACGGATGGAAAGACGCCCACGGCGCGGCGATAGACCGCGCTCTGCGCCGCGAATGCACGCAGGTACGGCGTCAATTCCGCGCTCACCAGGTCGGGCCGCATGCCATCCCAAACGATGAGAATGACGCGCTGCGTTTGCGGCATTTTCCTAACCCCCGACCCCTTCCCTCGAAGGGAAGGGGTGACTCATCTTAATACCATGCTGTACCAAAAACGCCCTCATCTGCCAGCGACTTGTTCCCCCTTCCCTCCGAGGGAAGGGGGCTGGGGGGGTAGGAACTATTTCACCTTGAAGTTATACGCGCGCAAGTCCATGTAGTACAGCGGGTAGGGTGTCCAGTCTATCGTGGACTTGAGGCCGTAGGTTTCCTTGGGGATGTAGAGCGTCGTACCGGGCGCTTCGGTTTCGAACTCGGTGAGCATCTGCTGATAGAGATCAGAGCGCTGCGACTTGTCGAGGATCGAACGCGCCTGCATGCCGAGCTGGTTGTACTTTGCGGCGCTCTCCGGCGTCCAAAAGCCATTCTTTTGTTGCAGGTTGTCCGGACCCCAGTTGCGCCAGAGGTAGCCGTCCGGGTCCCCGGTGCCGCTCGTCGCGGACCAGGTCGTGACCTGCCGGGTGTGCTCCAGGAAGGTCTTGTTTTGCAGCGCGCCGTCAATCAACTCCAGCTTGGCGTTGATGCCGACCTGTTTCCACATATCAACGATGGCCTGCGCGGCCTCCTTCTCGAAGGTGTAGTAGTTCGGCGACTGCGCGAGGTAGGTGATCGGCTCGTTTGCATAGCCGCCTTGCTGGAGGAGCATCTTCGCTTTCGTCGGATCGAACGGTGTGAGCGGGCGGCTCGCGTTGTAGTATTCCTCACCCTCGTACTGGAAGCCGCGCGTATTGATGGCGTTGCCGCTCCAGAGTGCATCCGTCAGTGTTTTGCGGTCAATGGCGAGATTGAGCGCCTGGCGGACGCTCTTGTTGTCCGTTCCCTTCGCCTTCATATCATATTTGAGGACATGCATGTTCGCGAGCGGCACCTGCTTGATTACCACGTCCTTCTTGGTCTTCAGCGAGTCAATCTGATCGGGCGGGACGTTGGTCGCGAGGTCCACTTCGCCATTGATCAGCGCGGACATGCGCGTCGCCGTTTCCGGGATGACGCGAATTGTCAGTTTCTTCGCCGCAGGCGCGCCGCCGAAGTACTTGTCGAACGACTCAAACGTCATATGGTCGCTGGGGACGAACTCGACCATCTTGTACGGGCCGGTGCCGATGGGCTTGGTGCGGAAAACATCCGCGCCAACCCGCTTGTGGTAGGCGGCGGGGATGATCTGCGCGCCGAGGCCCGCGAACCGCTTTTCCAACACCGGGTCCACCGCCGTGCTCACGAAGCGCACGCGGTAGTCATCGAGCATCGTCACGCTATCCAGCGGGAAGTAGCCGGGGGTAGCGACTTCGAGT
The DNA here is from genome assembly GCA_038238655.1 of Thermomicrobiales bacterium. GTDB lineage: Bacteria > Chloroflexota > Chloroflexia > Thermomicrobiales > JALYUS01 > JALYUS01. The sequence goes on from JBBSFO010000071.1 coordinate 4,274, forward strand.
TTCGGGTCCTTGCCGATGATCCGGTCAAACGTGTACTTCACGTCAGCAGCGGTGAAGGGCGTCCCGTCGTGCCAGAGGACATCTTTCCGCAGCGTCATTTCGAGCGTCTTGTCGTCGGTGCGCTTCCACTCCGTGGCGAGCGATGGGACGAGCGCGCTGTTGTTGAAGAAGTCGCGGCGGATCAGCGTGTCGAACGTGAAGTAGTGAATGCGCATGCCAACATTGCTGATGGATTCCTGTGGGTCCATTGCGTCCGGCAGCGCGGCGACGGCGACCTTCAGTTCGGGGATCGTCTTGCCCGCGCTGATCGCCGTTGCCGGGGCACCGGCCGGGGCGCTGCCCGTCGTCGGGGCGGAAGTCGCACCCGTCGTTGCCGGCGCGGCGGTCGCGGCGAGTGTCGGCGTGGTCGTCGCGGGTGCGGTTGTCGGCGCGACGCTTGCCGCCGCCTTTGGCGTGTCCGTCGCCGTGCCGCTTCCGCACGCCGCGAGCAACGCAGCCGCAGCCGCGCTCCCCGCCACCGCAAGTGCGCCCCGCAACATCGCCCGCCGCCCAATCAGTGTCGTCGTCTCCATCATTTCCTCCCTTTCATCGCCAATCAAACAGCCATGAAACTGATTGAACCGCAGAGACGCAGAGAGCGCAGAGAAATACAGAGGAAGGAAAGAGGGTAAAAGTAAACGAACTTTCTCTCTTTTCTTTCCTCTCTGCGTCCTCTGCGTCTCTGCGGTTCAATCGGTTTCGTCATCCCAGACGCGATCTTGGATCGAGGACGTCGCGCAGCCAGTCGCCGATGAGGCTGACGGCGAGGATGGTGAGCATCAGCGCGACACCCGGAAAAACACTCACCCACCACGCCGTGTTGAGGTATTCGCGCCCAATGTCAATCATCGAGCCCCACGATGATTGCGGCGGCTGGACGCCGAGGCCGAGGAAGCTTAACGTCGCCTCGAAGAGAATCACGCGCCGGAGATCAATCGTGACGATGACGAGGATAATCGAGCCGAGGTTGGGCAGAATGTGCTTGCCGAGGATGCGGCCATTCGATGCGCCGAGCGCCTGCGCGGCGGTGACGAACTCGCGCTCGCGGAGCGCAAGAACGGTCGCGCGGCAGGCGCGGGCATAGAGCATCCAGCCGCTGATCCCCGCGAGGACAATCAGGATCGGGATCCCTTTGCCGAAGGCGGCAATCGCGACAATGGCGACAATAATGAACGGCATCGCCAATTGCGCGTCCACCGCGAGCATGATGATCCAGTCAACCGTGCCGCGAAAGAACCCGCCGATGAGACCGAGCAGCGTGCCGAGCGTTGCGCCAATAATCGTGGCGAGGGCACCGATGCCGAGTGACACGCGCGCGCCAGAGAGCAGGCGGCTGAGGATGTCGTAGCCAAGATTGTCGGTGCCGAGCAGATAGGTCGGGCTGCCGCCATGGATCCACGCCGGGGGGCGGTTGCGGGCGATCAACGCCTGCTTCTGTGGATCGTGGGGCGCGATGATCGGCGCGAAGATCGCCACGAGGATCAGCGCCGCGACGACCACGAAGCAAAGGAGGACAGTCGGTGGTACGCGCCGACGTCGGCGCACGTTGGGCGTGCGGACCGCGTTCTCCGTCGTGACGAGCACGGGCGTGGCGGTCGGCCGGTCGCCGATCAGTGTGTTAGACACCGCGCACCCGCGGATCAATCAGGGCGTACGAGCAGTCAATAAGGAAATTGATCGCGACGAAAATCGTGGCGATAAACAACACCGTTGCCTGCACGACGGGATAATCGCGCCCCCGGACGGCGTCAATCGCCAGCCGCCCGATTCCCGGCCACGCGAAGACGGTTTCCGTAATCACGGCGCCGGTAAGCAACCCACCGAGTTCAAGGCCTGCAACAGTGATCAGCGGCAGTGCGGCATTGCGGAGGGCATGCCGGGTCAGGACGGTGGATTCGCGCAATCCCTTGGCGCGCGCCGTCCGGATATAGTCATTGTGGAAGACTTCGAGCAGCGCTGAGCGCGACAGACGCGTCAGGCTCGCCATCGTGAAGAGACTGAGGGTAATGGTGGGGAGGATTAGTTGCTTGACCGCGCCGCGCCCGGAACTGGGCAGCCACCCGAGTCGCACACTGAAAATCAGGATCAGCAGAATGCCGATAAAGAACGCCGGCCCCGCCTGGATGAGGCTCGTTACCGCCAGCGCGCCGCGATCCCAGGCGCGCCCGTGGTGGATGGCAGCGAGGATACCGACACTCAGCCCCACGATCAAGGCGAGCGTGAACGCGGCGACGGCAAGTTCGAGCGTCGCCGGGAAGCGGGCGAGTACGAGATGCAGCGCGGGCTGTCGCTGTCGAAGCGAGTTGCCGAAGTCTCCGTGCGCGAGACTGACCAGATACTTGCCATATTGGACGGGTAACGGTTGGTCGAGGCCGAGTTCGGTGCGCAAAGCGTTGATCTGCGCGGGCGTCGCCGAATCCGAAAGCAACAAGTAGACCGGATCGCCCGACACGCGGAGGATAAAGAATACGACGGTCACAACGAGCCACAGCGTGAGCACGGCGCGGACGACGCGCTGCACGATCACTCGACCTGCCGATTGCATGAACCCTCCGCGTGCCTCACGAGTGGGGCGAGATCGCCGACGACGCAGCGTAGCGGAGGAATATGTTCAGCGCGTTATGATTTGCTGATCAGAAGATGGCGGTATATGCGTGTACCTCGCCCATCGCGCCCGATTGCCCGGCGTTGGCATGCGCGCGGCGGAAGGATTCGCTTTCCGTCCACGCCTTGAAGGCTGCTTTGTCCTGCCACTGCGTCAGCGCGACATACACGGTATCGCCCGCGACGCCTTCTTCCTTCAGGAGGTTAAAATTGACGCAGCCGGGTACCTCACGCATCCGCCCGGCGCTGTGCGAAAATCCGTGTTCCAGGTTCTCCGCGTGCTCGGGTGCGACGGTGAGCCGGTTCATCACGACATACATGGCGCTGCTCCTTTGTGCATCCAACAATTCGCGTTCTCTCATGTCTATCGTAGCGCACGCGTCCGCTGATGGGGAATGCGATACTATGCAACCAGCGCGTCTGGCTGCGAATCCGGGAAGGGGATAGGAAGCGACGATGGGAGATGCCACCGAGATTGGCCGTGCGGTCGCCGCGCTCCGGCAGGAATATGCCGGGATGGGTTTGGATGAGGGCGATGTGGATGCCGACCCCGTGGCGCAGTTCACGCATTGGTTCGAGCACGCGCTCGCTGCCCACGTCCCGGAGCCGAACGCGATGACCATCGCGACGGCGACGCGGACGGGCGTACCCTCCGCGCGGATCGTGTTGCTCAAGGGGTTCGACGCGCGCGGGTTCGCCTTCTACACGAATTACGAGAGCCGGAAGGGGCAGGAACTGGCGGACAATCCGGTCGCCGCGCTCGTCTTCCACTGGGTGGAGTTGCACCGGCAGGTGCGGATCACCGGCGCGGTCGAGAAGGTCTCGCGCGAGGAATCCGACGCCTATTTCCAGTCCCGCCCGCGTGGGAGTCGCCTCGGCGCGTGGACGTCGCAGCAGAGCAGCATTCTCCCGAATCGCGTGCCGCTGGAAGCGCGGCTCGCGGCGTTGACGGCGCAGTTTGGCGAGGGCGACATCCCGCTGCCGCCGTTCTGGGGCGGTTATCGGGTGATCCCCAACGCGGTTGAGTTCTGGCAAGGACGTCCGAGCCGCTTGCACGACCGTCTCCGCTACGCGCGTCAGCCCGATGGTGCGTGGCACATCGAGCGCCTTTCGCCGTGAGTCTGCATCCACGGACTGCATCAAACATTGCCAGTTCTCCCGGTGGCGGCGGGCTTCAGCCTGCCGCATCTCAGTACGAATGTCGCCGGATTGGCCCGCTACGACGATTGTCCGCACCGCGATGCGCCAGCACAACGAAGGACGGCGGGGAATTGCTCCCCGCCGTCCTTCTCCCATCTATTCGATTGTTGTTGGGATGTGAACAGTGAGGTAGGGCGGCTGCCCCGGCGGCAATCGGAGGGACTGCCATGTCCACACCCCGAGTATCGCACAGACGCCCGCGCGCTGCCAGTCCCACCGAACTGTTCGCGGGCGCATTGATGGCCTTGACAGGAATGGGCAGGGCGCGTAGGATGCACTTCGCCTCAGTGCCGAGGTAGCTCAGTCGGTAGAGCATACGACTGAAAATCGTAGTGTCGGCGGTTCGATTCCGCCCCTCGGCACCACCTTTTCTCCTTGTATAGCAAGCAAATACCAAAGCGTTGCGGCGGTTGCGATAGGTCCGCGCATTGCACTTGGGCGCGATTTGGACGCGAACAGATGTAGAGGAATGCCAATGCTCGTTCAATGTACAAATGCTTACGGCGACTTTTTCAGGAACGTCGAGCGGACTTCCAACTTTGTCACGCTCATAATGGCGCTTGTGAACCGTTTTGGCATCATGCGGGAAACTGGAACAACGCCTCCCTTGGACCTGGCACTATATGAGGAGCGCCTAGCAGAGAACCCGGATATGCGGCCACTCTTGGAAGGTATTGATGAGCGGCTGGATCTGGTTTGGGACGCCTTTACCACCAATACAACCCAGGAGCAGTGGAAGCGGATGGTTCTCGAAGTCCACATCAGTAGAAACGTGGACGCGTTCAATGCATATCTAATCCGGGTGCTCACGCACGTATTCATGAATAATCCGACTCTGCTGAATGAAAAAGACGTGGAGAAGATCAGCCTTGTTTCAGGCGACGAAAAGGATCGGGTGATTGAACGCCTCGCCGATGATTTGATCGGCCGGGGGTTGCGTGGCGTGCTGAAATACCTTGTAGATAATATGAATTTCGCGTTCGACGTGGATACAATCGAGTTCAAAGAGGCAGACGAGTACATCGCTGTCAGAAATGTCAATATTCACCATGGAGGCCGCATTGATCAGAGATTCGTGCGTCGTACTGGGCAGACAGATTTGCAGATTGGTGAATTGTTCCCGTTGACTGTTGACTACGCGACCAAACAAGCGATCAACTTCCTAACAGTGATCGGCCAACTAGACGCCGAACTAATCAAGCAGTTCGATCTGTTGCCGGAGGAGCAGGTGAACTGCGCCCCTCTTACCAGACTACGGGGTAAGTCACCTTCTCCCGATTGACCTGAACCCGGAATTGGTCCACCTGATGCGTTCGTCCGCCGCCTCTTTGGGCGGCTTCCAAGTGGCCAAGAACTCGGTCGGCGTCCCATATTTCAACGCCTGGTGGGGCCGCTCGGTAGTGTACTCGATCCGTCATGCTTCGATGATCTGCCGCGCCTCCGAAAGCCCCGCGAACCAGTGCTGATCCAGACATTCCGCCCGGAAATGGCCGTTGAAACTCTCCACGAACGCGTTGTCCGTCGGCTTGCCGGGCCGGGAGAATTCGAGCGTCACTCCGTTCTGGTACGCCCAGGCGTCGAGCGCCTTCGAGATGTCACCCCGATGCCGGCATACTTGCGCTTCCAGCGGTAGAAGGTCTGCTCGCTGACGCCGAGTTTGCGACATGCCGCCCAGAAGGCACCCGCCGCGACCGCAGTGCCGTTCTCGACCTGCCGCAGGGCCACCACGACTTGCTGCTCCGTGAACTGGCTCTTGCGCATCCTGTTCCTCCTCTCGGAGTACGTTATTTCTAACGTATCATGGTGGACCAGAATTCGGGGGGCAGGTCAGCCAACCTTCCCGACGTGCGTCGCCCATCACGACGCCGTGTCGGTCGCCCCGCTCAGTTGCTGCTTCAGGGTCGTCACCTGCGCGCCGGCGCGCTGCTCGGCGGTGGCGCCGAAGAGTTCCACGACGCTGTCCAGGGTATAGCCGGCCAGGAAGAAATTCAGCAGCGTCACCTTGTCTGCCCCCATCGCGAACAGCAGCCCGAGGAAGCCGAACAGGGCGAGCAGGAGCTTGAGCAGGATCGGGCCGAGCTTGGCGTTAATCACCGGGAGGAAGTTCGCAACGGCGATCACGGGTGGCGCCGCCGCCTGGGTCTGCATCCGCTTGGTCGTCGCGACGGCGATGTGGATCAGCACCCCCGCGAAGAGCGCTCCCCAGCCGACGATCATCGTCGATTCCTGGTCGCCGGTGGTCGGGAGCTTGGCGATCTGCCACGCTGGGACACGCGGCAGGAGGGTCGCGTCGCCGATCTTTAGTGGTGGGATCCCCGCGTGGAGATGGGCGGCCGCGGCGACGAACGCCGAGACGAGGACGAAGACCACGAGCATCGCTGCGAGACTCCCCGCCTGCCGGATGCGGCTCGCCGAGAAGCGATAGACCAGCCCGCTGGCGACATCAATCAGCCCTTCCCGCACCACTTTCGGCGACCACGCGAGATAGTTCAACATCTTCGCGCGGTCCTCCAGTAGGGGCAGTTCGTCGTCGAAGACGGCGTGGAAGGGGATGTAGTAGCCCACGTGGGCCTCGGCGAGCCAGTCGTCCAGGGTGGCGGGGATGGTCCAGAAGCAGCACTCGAAGACGATCTGCCGGCAGTGCGTGTCGAGCAACGTCAAGTGATGGACGCGCTCCTCGGGCGTCGGGGCCGGGTCGAGCGGCGGGTCCCGCAGCAGCGGGGATGAGGTAATTCGCTCCCAGGTGTCCCGCAGATAGGAGATCGCCTCGGGCGCGATCTTCAGGTCCGGCGATGGCTGTTCGCACGGGGCATGCGGATCAACGAAGGCGGCAATCCGCCGTCGCAGTTGCGGGAGCAGGCGTGGGAGCCTCGCCGACCGGTCGACCCCATCCGCCGCGCGGCGACCGCCGATCGTCTCGATCTGCAGCAGCAGCCGCTCGCCCCGGCAGATGCGCCGCCGGAGCCACTCCTGCGCGTCGCCCGGTGCGATCAGGCCCGCGCCGATATCGGCGAGCAGCGCCTGGAGCGCCTGCACCTCGACGCGGAGCATCCGCAGAAGGTCGTATTGCGGGGTGTCCCCAGGCGGTGGGGGGGCGGTGGGACGGGGCGCGGTGCCTGCCGGATTGGATTGGGTGGCCATGGAAACCTCCTGCGGCCCGACGCTCCCGCGTTTCCGCACCGCGTACGCCATCAGGCCAAGCCAGGCCGCGAGCCCAAGTGCCGCGATTGCCCCCGTCGCGCGGCTGCCGATGGGGTCGGGCGGTGTGGTCGGCACGCCGCGCTCTGTTGACGGTGCTCCGGTCACATGTGTCGCGAATGAATGCGTGTGCCCTCTGGTACTAGGAACGGAATCCCCCGTAGTTTTGTGATGTACTTCGATCTCCATCGCCCTTCCTGACCGGCGACGATTCTCGTTGACGTTCGATCGCACGATCCAATCGGGGCAGATGGTCGTCAGTGTCGGTAGCATCGCGCGGGGATTCCGCACCAGCCGGGTGATCATGGAAAGCTCGTAGGCATACGCATCATCCCTATGGCGACCGCGAGATGCCTTCCATCCGCCGAAGAGCAGCAACGACTGCTGCTCGGTAAACCGCGATGTCTGATCCTGCTCTTCCTCTCGGTAACGTTCATCCCACTCTATCACCAACGACCAAGATTCGTTGCGGGTCAGCGTAGATTGAGACCTGTGTCTGCGATCACATCATTCGCCGGTGTCTTGCAATCACGGCGAATGTACGGGCGCAGGTAAATAGCGGACCAGGACGTATTCGAGGATACGGTACGCGTGAGGAGACTGTGTAGCCTTCTGTTTGAGCCACCATGCACCTCCCAAATGGGCAGCAGGATCCCAACGAGTCCGATATAGGACGAACCATCCCAGTCGTGGTCGGCGATCCACTCTTGAACCTTAAAGCAGATTTGTTTCCTGGGCAGCAGCGCAGGTGGGAAGGCTGCCGCAACCGTCACTTCACGAATTGCGCCGGTTCCCGAATCGAGACGCAGCGCAATGCCCGCACGGCTCTTCGCCGCCAACGACTCGCTCAGGATGCCGGGGATTTCCGGGCGAATGGCGTCCAGTTCGGTTGGCAAGCCTGCGCGCTTCAGGATTTGCTGGACGAGCGATGGCTGCCAGCCGCGCAGTTCGTAATACACCTTGCAAGCGATCTTGCCGTCCGGCCCCAGACCGAAGCCGATCTCGTGGATGAAGCCGGTTTCGTCTAGCCAGTCCAGCGCGTCGCGGAGCGCGGCGGAGAGCGGGATTGCCGTCGCCCGCAACGCCGATTCCAGCCGACTACGCGCCCCATCGAGTTCCCGGTTCAGTAGGTTGAGGTAGATCTTGAGCATCGGCGGTGCTGACTGCCCCGGCACCGGCGCGACCTGATCCATCCCGCCCCATATCCAGAAACGCAGCCCGTCGGGCACGGATAACGCGGGAGAGACAAGGTCGGCGACGGCGGGAGCGATCCGAGTCCACGCACGATCGTATCCGAGGTCGGCTGCCGTACGGGCAAGCGCCTCCACGCCGGTGCGCGCCCGGCGGTATGGGTTGCCGACCGGATCGCCGATTTCCGTGGCATAGCGCAGAGTGGGGCGCACGTCGCGGCCGACCGTTGCAGAGAATTCGAGGGGTATCCCGTCCGCGAGTGATGAGAGCTGGGGGGACGGCCATGCGCATGGAGTGCGCAGACTCGCGCGCGTGAGACTGGCAAACTGGTGGCGCGCCGTTGCCGCTGCGGCGGCGTCGAAGCTGATCGCGTCGGCCGCCGACGCGATCAGCGCC